>JAJYKN010000231.1 GCA_021788515.1 Nitrospirota bacterium
CTCAAGCTTGCAGCTTGAACCAGGAAACAAGATTCGTAAAGCCGGTTTTCACACGGAGGCACGGAGACACGGAGAAAGACCTGTTTAAAATTGATCGAGTTTCACTTCGTGGCTTCGTGTGAGGATCAATTTTTAAACAATTCACTGGACCGCGTTTGCAGAACGATGGTTTATATTCCGCATTCCGAAATCCGCATTCCGGAATTTACTCATACGCCAGAGCTTCCACAATATTGGTCTTCGCCGCCCGGCGCGCCGGATACAGGCCGGCAAGGGCCGCGAGAGCGGCAGAGAGCGCCAAGGCCCACAGGATCGATGCATAGTCCGCATGAAAGTGCATGCTCGCTCCGTAGTCTCCCCGCAAAAAGCCTTCCAGGCTCATCCATCCGATGATGATGCCGGCTCCTGCACCGAGCATGCCGCCGACCAGCCCAAGAAGCATGGATTCGAGGATCACGACGCGGGATACCTGTCTCCTGAGCATGCCGATGGAGCGGAGGATGCCGATCTCGCGGGTCCGTTCGAGCACCGATGCGAGCAGGGTCACGATGATGCCGAGACTCGCGATCAGGAGCGTGATGGCATTGATGGCCCGGTTGATTGCAAAGCCCTGATCGATGACCTTGCGGATCTCGGCCTTGAATTCCCGTGAAGGAAGCACAAAGAGCTTCCGGTCCTTGCCGAAGCGCGCGACGATGGCTTCGCGCACGGATTCGACATCGTCCTTGTCCTTGACCCTGATCGAAAAGGAGTCTGCAAGGTACTCCTTCCAGTAGCGTTGGTAGGTGTTTATGTCCATAAGGATCGATCCGGAATCCGAGCTGTAATCCACATTGATCACCGCAACTTTGAATGCGGTCAGTCCCTGGGGCGTGGGGAGCTCAACCGTGTCTCCGGGCTTGAGGTGTTCCTGCGAAGCGAGGGCCTCGTTCACGGCGATGTAATTTTGGTTCGGCAGCAGGCGTTTCAGATCCCCGCGGGTCCCCTGGGCGATTAGAAAGGGGCTGTATTGGGTCCTGCGCAGTATGTCCAGGGTCAAGAGCAGCACTCGCCTTCCGCGGAAATCGATATAGATTTTCCGAAAAGGATCTGCCGAGAGCACGCCCGGGACTTTTTCGATATCTTTCCACAGGTCCACGGGCATGGGGATGTTCTGGGCCCCCGTGGTCGCGATGGGATGGCCGGAGGTCACGATGATGTCTCCCCGAACGTAGGAGTCGATCCACTCCAGGACCGACTGCTTGGTGCTGTAGATGATTCCCGCCGAGCTTACGAATACCGAAATCCCGTAAAAGACGGCGGCGGCAGCCACGGCGTTCCTTCCCAGATTTTTTTCAAGGTTTAGTCCGGCCAGCCTGCCTGTTGCCCCCACGCGGGGAGAGATTGCCTTGCGGAAAAAAAGGAGGAAACCGTGCAGCACCGTGGGCATGGCAAAAGAGATGCCGAGAAGCAGAAGTATGATTGCGCTGAACATGGCCGGCGTGTTGTGCATGATCGCAGACGCGGGCAGGGATTTGTAGAGAAGGAGGATTGCTGCCGAGAGGGCGATGGAAAAGAGCGAAGCTGCCTTGAGTTTTCTCCGAGAAAGAAATCCTTCTTCCGAATAGGGGACTGAGCGGATGGCTGAAATGGGGCTTATGCGCGTGCTCGTGAGCGCCGGGAACAGTGCAGCGAGAAGGCTTGCAGCGATGCCGGTCAGGAAGCCGATGATAAGGCCGGGCCAGGAAAGGTTGATCTCGGTGACCGAGGTATGCAAATAGAGCTCGGACACGGTCTGGGCAACGGCGCCTATGGCTGCCCGGGCAAAGAAAATTCCCACACCGGCGCCGAGGGCCGAACCGATGATCGCAAGCACGAACGTCTCCCCGAGAAAAAGCGAAATGATCTGTCCACGGGTTGTTCCCAGTGCCCTGAGAATGCCGATCTCTTTTCTTCGCTGCACCACGGAGATCGATACGGCATTATAGATAAGGTACATGCCGACGAACACGGCGATGAAGCTGATGAGATTGATGTTCTTCTGGAAGTGGGAGATCAGGAGCGCCACCTGCTTTGTCCTGCCTTCGGGCGTAATCACGTCGTATCCTTGGGGCAGGGCCTTCCTGATGCGCGCCCGCACGGCCTCGAGATCCTCGTTGCGCAGGAGACTTACGTCGATCCGGTCGATCCGCCCTTCCTTGCCGAAGGCCATCTGGGCCGCGGGATAATCCATGATCGCGATGTTGCCGCCCATGGTCTTTGCCGGGCCCTCGGGATTTAAGAGCCCGCGCACGCGGAAGGTCTGGATGCCGCGCACGGTCTGGACCCGTATTGTCTGCTCAAGTTTGATGCCTTCGCGTTCTGCAAGGTCCCGGGTAAGCAGGATGGAGTCCGGTCGTGCAAGAAACAGGAGCGGGTCGGGGATGTCGGCATTCTCATCGGAAAGTTTGTAATCGCGGATATTGCTGTCCTGAAGCACGTCCACGCCCAGGATCATGAGCGAGCTTTCTTTGGCGCCCACGAGGATGCCCTGGGTGTCGATCACGGGTACGGCATATTCGACACCGGGGACGTTCTGTACGCGGTCGATGATGTTTTCGGGAAAGCCCGCCGCAGAGCCGACGACCTGGAGGGCCGCCCGGCCGGTCACGCGGTTGATCGAGTCCTCGAAGGAGCGCATGACGCTCTTGTTCACGATCCCGATCGAAACGATCGCGGCAACGCCGAGGCAGATGCCGGCAACGGTCATGAGCGCGTGCACTTTCTGGAGCCGGATGCGTTTTATGCTGATGTGTTGAATGAGATTTGGCAGGTTCATTGCTTCTATTGTAATGGCGCCCTCCCCGCTTGTAAAGGCAATTTCTTTTGCGGGCCGGGCGCGGAGAGAAAAAATCTATTTTCAAAAAATGCCGTTTTGTGATATAAAACATCACTCATCTTGGTTGTTACGACTGCAGCCGCTTATCAGCCATAGGCGCCAGATCAAAGGAGAACAGCATGAAAGTTATCGCGTTTAACGGAAGTTCACGGAAAGAGGGGAACACGTCCATCCTCCTGAACCTGGTTCTGGACGAACTCAAGGCGGAGGGGATCGAGACCGAGATTTACTCCTTGGCGGGAAAGCCCATCCAGGGGTGCATCGCGTGCTTCAAATGCTTCGAAAAAAAGAACAAGCGCTGCAACGTGGACAAGGACATCGTCAACGAGTGTATCCAGAAGATGGTAGAGGCCGACGGCATTTTGCTCGGATCGCCGACGTATTTTGCCGACGTGTCCGCAAGCATGAAGGCGCTGATCGAGCGGTGCGGCATGGTTGGCCGGGCCAACGCTGATTTGTACAAGCGCAAAGTGGGGGCGGCCGTGGTGGCGGTCAGGCGCGCGGGCGGTCTCCATGTGTTCAACTCGCTCAACTACTTTTTCACCATCAACGAGATGATCGTGCCGGGATCGAGCTACTGGAATGTCGGCATCGGCAGGCAGCCGGGTGAGGTGAACAACGATGCAGAAGGCGTTCAGACCATGAAGAACCTGGGAAAAAACATGGCCTGGCTCTTGAAGAAGATCAACGGGTGATAGAAATGCGCTGATACCCTTCGACTGGCTCAGGGCGAACGGCAGGTTGTTCTTTTGAGCTATACTCCGTTCGTGCTGAGCTTGTCGAAGCACTTTAAGAGAATTCTATCAAGAAAAATGTTGACAAAAGAGCGCCATTTGGAGTATGGTTAGCCGTAAGCAGTAATCCTCTTTAAGTCTGGTCCTGTGAGGCCAGGAAGGGTTTTAAGATGAAAAATCTAAACAGCGGAATCGCGCTTATTACCTGTACACGCCAACCTTCTTCCCATTGAACCGGGAAGAAGGTTTTTTTTGTGCCTTCGCAACTGAGTGCCGGGAGCTATAAAATGAGTTTAAAGGAAAAAGCCCTGATCCTCGACAAAACGGGCATCGACCGGGCGCTGACGAGAGTGGCCCATGAGATCCTGGAAAAGAACAAAGGCGCCGGCGAGCTTGTTCTTGTCGGCATCCAACGCGGTGGCGTCCATCTTGCTAAACGCCTTGCGTCAAAGATCCGGGAGATCGAAAAGGTCGAAGTTCCGGTCGGGAGCCTGGACATCACCATGTATCGCGACGACCTGGCCACGCGCAAGTCCCAGCCCGTTCCCCAGGCCACGGACATCACTTTCGATATCCAGGATAAGATCATGGTCCTTGTGGATGACGTAGT
>JAJYKN010000232.1 GCA_021788515.1 Nitrospirota bacterium
CCGATCTCGTGCGTTCCTGGTGCTGAAAAAAGTCGGCATGGAGGGAAAACGGCACCTCACGCCGCCGAAGCTTTCGGGAGGAGAGCAGCAGAAGGTCGCCGTAGCCCGCGCGCTCGTGAATGAGCCCCAGGTGCTTTTGGCCGACGAACCCACGGGGAACCTCGATCCCCAAAGCGCCCAGGAAATGTTCAGCCTGTTCAGGGACATCAACATGAAGGGGACCACCGTCCTGGTTGCCACCCACGACTGGGAAACCGTGCGCAAGATGCAGCGAAGGATCGTTACCATGGAACGCGGCTGTGTTGTCGACGACGGCACCCATGCCGGACAGCGTGTTGCCGCGAACGTTCATGCGAGGCCGGATGCTCCTGCCGCGGGAACGCGGTCCGGGGAGGGAGGACCTTGAAAGGCTACGGCCCGTTCTATTATCTGGCTGAAGCGTTCCGCGGACTCCGCGCGAACAGCCTCGTGAACCTCCTTGCCGTGGGCACGATCAGCATGGCCATGCTCATCGTGGGGTTTTTCCTGATCGTCTTTTTGAATGTCCGGTCCGCGGTGAACGTCGTGGGCGACCGGCTGGCAATGTCCGTCTACCTGAAGGACGGACTCTCGGACCACGAGAAGGATTTTCTCGCGGCACGGCTCAGGTCCGAACCGGGCGTCAGGAAGACGGCCTACCTTTCCAAGGCGGACGCTCTCGCCTCATTTAAAAAAGAGATCAAGGGACAGGAAGCGCTGGTCGAGGGACTGGGAGAGAATCCGCTCCCCGATTCCTTTGAACTGAACATCTACCGCGCCTATGCCGATACGGACCGGCTCGAGGCCATGGCGAAAAAAATTTCCGGGTATCCGGGCGTGGAGGACGTGTCCTACGGCAAGCAGGGGGCCGAGGTAGTCTCCGGACTGTACAAGATGCTCACGTACGGCGGCTCGGCGCTCGCCGTCCTGCTCGGGGTGTCCATCGTGTTCATTATTTCCAATTCCGTCCGGCTTGCGCTCTATTCCCGGGGCCAGGAGATCGAGCTGATGCAGTGGATCGGGGCCACGAAAGGCTTTATCCAGACGCCGTTCCTCCTTGAAGGAATGATGCTCGCCATGCTCGGTTCGGCGCTCGCCGTCGGCATCCTGGCCGCGCTCTACTTCCTGCTGCCGTTGGAAGTCGTCCGCTTCCTCGCGCGTCCCCAGGGGCTGGCCTTCCTGCCGCCTTCGGTGGTGGCAGGCATGATTGCCGGCGGCGGCTTCCTCGGATTGACCGGGGCACTGGTCTCGGTGAGCAGCTTCCTGGAGTAATGAACCTGACCCGGACAAGTCGATGAGAATATTCCGCCTCTTCATGTGCGCTTTGCTGCTGGCCGTCTTCGGGAACCTTCCGGGACCGCCCGCGCAATGCGCCGACAATTCCCCCAATTCCGCGAAAGAGCTCCGGCGCATCAATCGCGAGATGGCGGAGAAAAAGAAGGCGCTCACATGGGCAAAGCGGAGGGAGCATTCGGTCCTCACGGACCTGGACAAGCTCGACCGGGGCATCCAGGCAAGCAGCTCCGAGCTTGCGGACAGGCAGCGACAGCTCCGGGAGGCGGAAACAACCCTTCAGGGGATCGAGAAGAGCAACGCCGAACTCGACCGGGAACTCTCGGGGCTCAAGCGTCTCTATGGGTTGCGGCTTCGTGCCCTGTACAAGATGCAGCACAACGGGGCCGCGGCGATTTTCTTCCTGGAAAACACGGGATCGGCGCTAAAACAGATCAAATACTTGGGCCTGATCGCCGAGCGCGACCGGACGGTCATGACGGAATACCGAAGCGCCCTCGACCGGCTTGTCCTTCGCCAAAGAGAAATCACCGGGAAAAAAGAGGAAATCCTCAGGAGCAGGCAGAGCGTTGCAGCAACGAAAGCCGGGCTAGAAACCAAACGGCTCCAAAAGGCGGCGCTCCTGGCGAGCATCCGGCAGGAAAAGGGCCTCTACACGGAAACGCTGCGTGAGCTCGAAGCGTCCTCGGCCAGTTTGTGGGCCATGATCAAGAGGGACGAAGAGACGCGCCGGTCCGCGCAGAAGCCGCCCCCTTCCGCCCCCGGCGGAAGGGAAACGTTCGTCAGGGCCAACGGCAGGCTTCCCTGGCCCCTGGAAGGCCGGGTGCTTACGCGGTTCGGCATGCAGCGCCACCCGCAATTCGGCACGATGGTGTTCCGCAGGGGCATCGAGATCGAGGCGCGCGAGGGCCAGGAGGTCCGTGCCGTGAAAGAGGGAGAGGTCGTTTACGCGGACTGGTACAAGGGCTACGGCAAGCTCCTGATCATCGACCACGGCAACGGTTTCTATACGCTCTACGGGTACCTTTCCCGGCTTGATCTCGTCAAAGGGGACCGGGTTGCAAAAGGCCAGGTCATCGGTTTGGCAGGGGAAACGGGGAGCCTCAGGGGGGCGAAGCTGTATTTCGAAGTCCGGCGCAACGGGGAAGCGGAAGACCCGCTTTCCCTGCTGGCGAGGAAGTAACGGGAAAAGGTCGGCAAGGAGGAAAATCCTCTTTGCTTTTTTCCCGCTGCTGTGATATTTTCAATGAGTAACTATTCTGCCTATGTTATTAGGAGAGGTAGTATGCAGAACCACCCGGAGGATGATGACATGATACGAATCAACAAAAGAAAATTTCTGATCGCCGTGCT
Organism: Nitrospirota bacterium; assembly: GCA_021788515.1. Taxonomy (GTDB): domain Bacteria; phylum Nitrospirota; class UBA9217; order UBA9217; family UBA9217; genus JAJYKN01. The sequence continues at coordinate 2,665 of JAJYKN010000232.1, forward strand.
GGTGATCCTGCTGGCGGGAGTCTTGATCGGCCAGCAGATGGTCCAGGCCAAGCCTGACACCTATGAAGATCTCAAGGCCTTCACGCAGGCGATGGAACTGATCAAACGAAACTACGTCGAAGTGCCGGACACAAAGGAACTCATCCAGGGAGCCATCCGCGGCATGGTCGCCAGCCTCGATCCCCACTCGTCCTACATGAACGAGAAACAGTTCAAAGAGATGAACATGGACATCCGGGGCGAGTTTACCGGCGTCGGCATCCAGATCGGGGTCAAGAACCAGCAGCTGACGATCATTGCGCCGATCGAGGACACTCCCGGATACCGGGCAGGGCTTGCGGCAGGCGACAAGATCATGAAGATCAATGACGAGTGGACCAAGGACCTGACGATCGAGCAGGCCGTGGACAAGATGCGCGGTCCCCGGGGCACGTCGGTGCGGCTCCTGATCTACCGCGAGGGATGGGACAAGCCAAGGGAGTTCAAGATCGTCCGGGATGTCATCAAAGTGGTGAGCGTTAAATCCAGGATGCTCGACAACGATATCGGATACGTGAAAATCATCCAGTTCCAGGGACAGACGGCCGAAGAACTCGAGAAGGCCTTGAAAACCCTCGAAGCCAAGGGGATGAAAAAGCTGATCATCGATCTGCGGAACGATCCGGGCGGCCTCCTCGATGCCTCGGTGGACGTGAGCAGCAAGTTCATGCCCAAGGATAAACTGGTCGTCTATCTCCAGGGCAGGCAGGCGAATGACCGCAAGGACTTTCTGACCACGGGGGGAGATATCCCGCGGACCTACCCGATCGTCGTTCTCGTGAATACGGGCAGCGCCAGCGCATCGGAAATCGTTGCCGGAGCTCTCCAGGATTCGAAGCGGGCGCTCATCGTGGGAACGCAGACCTTTGGGAAAGGTTCGGTCCAGACCGTATTCCCTCTTGAAAGCGGCGGCGGCCTCCGGCTCACCACGGCCAAGTATTACACGCCGAGCGGCCGTTCGATCCAGAACGTCGGCATTACTCCCGACGTTGAGGTAAAACTGCCGATCATAAAAGAAGCGAAAGAGGGAGAACCGGTGCATGTAGTCGTGCGCGAAAAAGATCTCGAACGGCACCTGAAGAACGACACCGTCAAAGAAGAAAAGAAGAAGAAGGAAGTGCAGCCTGCCGAGGAAGAGGATTTCACCATGGAAACTGTGCCGAAGGATGACAAGGATGACATTCAACTCCAGAAGGCGATTGAGATCCTGAAGCCGGCTGTGTTTGCAGCTGATGTGTTCAAAGGAATACCGACAGCGGTGAAAAAAGAAAAATAAATATAAATACACGTATCGTATTGAAAAGGCAGGGTATTATACCCTGCCTTTATTTTTTTAGTCAAATATATCAAAAAAATCAGCAATAAGGAGAAAACTGGTTAAAACAGTCAAATTTAGGCTTATTTTATCCAATATTGTTCTATTATGGGTTTGCTTTTTTCCTCATCGGACAATATATTAGCACTCGCC
>JAJYKN010000233.1 GCA_021788515.1 Nitrospirota bacterium
GACCGCGTCATTTTTATCCAGGGCGTAATCAATCTCGGGATTGGTGCCCCGGACGTAAGCATTGATATTGATTAAATCTTCCGCCCGACGGTAGGCTGCCACCACCCTGACAAACTTCTGACGGTTCTCCCGGTGCTCCGGGTCCGTCACCTGGGGCATGAGCCGGCTGATGGACCCCAAAATGTCGATGCAGGGGTAATGGCCCCGGTCCGCCAGGTCCCGGGAGAGGACGATATGCCCGTCCAGGATGGCCCGCACCGCGTCGGCGATGGGTTCCATGAGATCGTCCCCCTCCACCAGAACGGTGTAGATGCCGGTGATGGTGCCCTTGCCGCCGCAGGTGCCGGCCCGCTCCAGCAGCCGGGGCAATTGGGTGAAGACCGATGGGGTATAGCCCCGGGAGGTGGGGGGTTCGCCGATGGCCAGGCCGATCTCCCGGCCCGCCATACAGAAGCGGGTAATGGAATCCAGCATGAGAATGACGTCATGCCCCTGATCCCGGAAATATTCGGCAATGGCCGTGGCCAGGTAGGCTCCCCGCAGCCTTACCAAAGGCGGACTGTCGGAAGTGGCGGCCACCACGCAGGACCGGGCCAAACCTTCGTGGCCCAAATCCTTCTCGATAAAATCCTTGACCTCCCGGCCCCGCTCTCCGATGAGGCCGATGACGCTGATATCCGAGCGGGTATGCCGGGCGATCATGCCCATCAAGGTGCTTTTGCCCACCCCGGAACCCGCGAAGATGCCGATACGCTGGCCTTTCCCCAGGGTCAGGAGGCCGTTGAGGGCGCGGATGCCCACGTCTACGGGTTCGGAGATGGGCTGGCGGGCGCAGGGGTTCAACTGCGGGCTGTAAAGGGGATAGGTGGTATCCAGGCCCAGGGGGCCTTTGCCGTCCAGGGGTTTTCCCAGCCCGTCGATCACCCGGCCCAGCAAACCCTGCCCCACCGGTACCGTGGCCTGGCGGTCGGTGAGCACCACCCGGGATTGGGGGCGGATGCCCCGCACCTCGCCGTAGGGCATGAGGAGCACCTCATGGCGGCGGAAGCCCACCACTTCGGCCAGAATGGGGGGCTCGGACGGGGCCATCTGCACCTGGCAGACCCCGCCCACCGCGCTTTGGGGGCCCCGGCTGCTGATCACCAGGCCCACCATTTCCTGCACCCGGCCGGTGAGGGAATGGGGGTCCAGCGCCGTCAGCGACCCCTCCAGGCGCTCCCAATCAATCCGTTTTTTCCTGGCCATTGCCCACCTGCAGCATATCTTGCACCATCTGCGCCACCAGGGCCCAGCGGTTTTTCACGGTGCCGTCAATCTCTCCGGTGCCGGTCTTCATCAGGAACCCCCCGGCGCTGATGGTGCCCTCTAGGCGAACCAGGGCCGTAAAGTGGTTGGCAAGCCCCACTGTCCGAAAATGGGTCGCCTCGAAGCTCAAAAATATCGCGACCAATATTGATGCCCTGCTCGGGGATCCCGCTTTCACGAAGTCCCTCAGGACAACCGTTGCGAACCTGCAGGACGTGTCTGCGAACATCAAGGTGATGACGTCGAGCAAGGACGAGGTGGCGCAGGGACTGAAGGACCTGCCCGTCATCCTGAAAAAGGTCGAAGAAAGCATGAACAACATCAAGGCGATATCGGAAAAGAGCGATGCGATGCTCGGTGAGAACAAAAAGAACATCGACGCTACAATGGAAAGCGTCAAGGAAATTACGAACAATCTGAAAGAACTGACCGCGGATGTTAAAAAACATCCCTGGAAACTGATCAGGAAACCGTAATGAGAAAGGTCATTTGAATGGCAATTCAGGCAATCAAGGGCGTAAAGGACATCTTGCCTGCGGACATGCCCCTGTGGCAGCATCTTGAGGCAACGGCGCGCAAGCTGTTTGAAGACTACGGTTTTTCGGAAATCCGTGTGCCTATCTTCGAATATACCGAACTGTTTGCGCGCAGCATCGGGGTGTCGACGGACATCGTTGAAAAGGAAATGTACACCTTCGAGGACCGGGACGGCAGAAAGATCACGTTGCGTCCCGAGGGCACGGCCGGCGTGGTGCGCGCTTTCGTCGAGCACAAGATGTACGCCGAAAGCCAGCTTACCCGGCTGTATTATATGGGCCCCATGTTCAGGCATGAACGGCCGCAAAAGGGCAGGTACCGGCAGTTCTACCAGATCGGCGTGGAAGCGCTCGGTCTCGACCATCCTCACGTGGATATAGAGGTTCTGGCAATGCTGCATGCGTTGTTCACGAGGATCGGCGTGGGCGGACTGACGCTCCAGATCAACTCCCTGGGCGACAGCGAATGCAGGGGGGCCTACCGGGACGCTCTCAAGTCCTATCTGAAGGCCAAGCTGCCGACGTTGTGCGGGGACTGCCAAAGACGGTACGAAACGAACCCGCTCCGCGTGCTCGACTGCAAAGTGGATGGAGATAAATTCGCAGATTCTCCAATCATGCTGGATTACCTCTGCGCGCCTTGCAAAGAACATTTTGAGACTGTCGAGGCCGGACTGCGAAAGCTCGACATCCCCTTTGAAATCAACCCGCGGCTGGTCCGGGGGCTCGACTACTACACCCGTACGACCTTTGAACTGGTGATGGGGCACCTGGGCGCCCAGAACACCGTGGCGGCCGGCGGCAGGTACGACGGCCTGGTGCGGGAAATCGGCGGCCCGGCAACTGGGGGCATTGGTTTTGCGCTTGGCGTTGAGCGGGCTATCTCGCTCATGGACAGCACGAATATCGCCCGGCCTTGTCCGGCGCTTTTTCTTTCCGCTCTCGGGCCGGAGGCTGTGGCGTTTGCCCTTCCGGTCCTCCATGACCTCAGGTCCGCCGGCATCCGCGTTGACACGGACTATTCCGGCAGCAGCCTCAAAAGCCAGATGAAGAAGGCTGACAAATCCGGAGCGGATCTTACGCTGATCATCGGCGAGCAGGAAATAGCCAGCGGCAAGGCGATTCTGCGCAATATGAAGACGAAAGAACAATCGGAACTCTTGCTGGCAACGCTCAAGGAAGACCTGAAGAAACGGCTGCTGTCAGCATGAAGGTAGGGGTGATTTCCGATACTCATGTGCCGACGATCGCACCTGCTCTGCCTCCCGTCATATACGATATTTTTCGCGGCGTTGATCTTATCCTGCATGCGGGAGATATCGTTTCTCTTTCTGTCCTCGATGATCTCAGGGCCATTGCTCCCGTAGAAGCAGTGGCGGGCAATGTTGACGACGGTGAAGTGCTTGCGCGGCTTCCGTTTAAAAAGATCGTCCAGTTGGGGAATTATCGTGCGGGACTGATTCACGGAAAATTTAAGATCGATGTCCAGAAGGAGATGATCGGGAAGGAGTTCGACCGCGTTGATCTTATCGTGTACGGCCATTCACACACGCCTTTCTGGGGCATGATCAACGGAGTTTATTTTCTGAACCCCGGCAGCCCGACCGACAAGCGTCACGCGCCGTATAATTCCGTTGCCATTCTGGAAGTAGGGGATGCACTGACGGCGGAGATCATAAAAATTTAAGTTCATGTGCGAATTCCGCGGAAGAAATTCTTTTCAAGTTGCAATGGCCCCGGCTTTGTGATAAATTTTGGACAACGATGGCAATTGAAAAAATAAAATTCGGGACCTCGGGATGGCGCGGCGTGATTGCCGACGATTTTACCTTCAGCAGGGTGCGGGTAGTGACGCAGGCCATCGCCGATCACCTTGCTGCTCAGGGATTGAAGGACAAGGGCATCGTTGTCGGGTACGATACGCGCTTCCTGTCCGAACGTTTTGCCGGGGAAGCGGTAAAGGTTCTCGCGGCAAACGGCGTTCATTGCTATCTGTCCAACCGCGACGTCCCTACGCCTGTTGTCGCATTTGAAATCATCAGGAGAAAAGCTGCAGGCGGCATCAATTTTACCGCAAGCCATAATCCACCGCAGTACAACGGGCTCAAGTTCTCCCCTGCCTGGGGAGGACCTGCGCTTCCGGAAGAGACAAAAGACATCGAGACCCGGGCGAACGCTCTTCTCGAAAAAAATTCCGTTTCGACGATGCCCCTTGCCGAGGCGAAACAAAAGGGCATGGTTGAAGACTCCGATCTCCGCAAGGCCTACCTCGACGATCTGAAAAAAAAGATCGATTTCGAACCGGTAAAAAAAGCGAAACTGAAAA
>JAJYKN010000234.1 GCA_021788515.1 Nitrospirota bacterium
GGGATCCCGATCGAATAAGCGCCGATGTCCGATGCCCAGATAATGAAATACAGGAACACGAGCCACTGTTTTCCGTCGGTCCCCGTCCGGATAACGACCTGGAATGCAAACAACATGGCGACATAGAACACGCCGAGGAACGTCGAGGCTACATCCTCAATCGCGCCCTCAACAGGTCGGGGCGAGAACAAGCGGACGATCATGATAATGAGGACGCTGGCGGCAACCTGGAAAAACATTCCCGCGCCGGGATGGAGGGGGTGATAGAAATCCAGCAGCACCAGCATGCCGAGCGCAATCCCGAGCAGCGAAAGAGGCCGGTAGCCCCGCGCCCTCGCCATCCGGTAAAATTCGTACTGTCCCACGACCACCCCGGACAGCACCAGCGCCGTGAAATACTCCGGCGGAAGCACCCAGGCGACCAGGTAAAAAATGGGGAGGAAAAGGAGCCCCGAGATCACTCTCTTGTACAGCATGCATTGCCTCCCTGAAGGTCCGCTCCCGCGGCGTTGTCTTGAACGGCAAATTGTCGGCTGGCAGACAGGAGCGTATCCGGTCCGCCTGTCTCTGGCACTCTTCCCCGGCTCCTGAGGGAGCGGTTACTTTTGTACGAGTTGCTCCTGGGTGAGTCCGAACCGGCGCTGGCGGCCCTGGTAATCGATGATCGCCTCCAAGAGGTTCTTTTCCTCAAAGTCGGGCCACAGGGTGTTGGTAAAGTAAAGCTCGGCGTATGCCGCCTGCCAGAGGAGGAAGTTGCTGATCCTCTTTTCGCCGCTCGTGCGGATGATCAGGTCGGGGTCCGGGAGTCCTGCGGTATCGAGGTACGAGGCGAAGACCTCTTCGGTCAACGGTCCCGCTTCGCCTCCGGCTTCGTTCATCCGTTTGATCGCCGCCAGTATTTCACCGCGGCCGCCATAGGACAGCGCAAGGTTCAGGATCAATCCGGTATTGTCCGTTGTCTCGCTAATCGCCTTTTCGACCCAGGACTGCACGGACGCCGGGAGCCGTTCGATTCTCCCGATGGTCCGGAACTTGATGCCGTTCGCTTTCATGGTCGCAATCTCGGCCTTGAGGAAGGAGCCGAGCATGTCCATGAGAAAACCTATTTCCTGTTTTGGCCTGCCCCAGTTCTCGTCGGAAAAGGCATACAGGGTAAGGACCGATACTCCCAGCCCCCGGCACACCTCGGTAATGCGGCGCACCCGCTCCGCGCCCCGCTTGTGTCCCGCCACGCGCGGCAGTCCCCTGCGGAGCGCCCACCTGCCGTTGCCGTCCATGATGATGGCGACATGCCGCGGCATGCCTGCCCTCTCCACCTGCGCCCTGAGCTCTTCCACCGTCGCGTCTTTCTTTTTTTTATCACTCTTGTCGTGCATAGGTCGTTCCATCCGTCCCGTTCCGGAGAAAGTTCCGTTCTTACTTCGCCAAGTAGGTCATCACCCGGTAGGTATCCCGGGAAAAGAGCCCGCCCGGCGATTTTACAAGAGCCAGGATATCGGCTCCGCCGCTTTTCCGGCGAATAATCTGGAAGTCGGGCACAGCGCCGGGAATGTCCTTGACGGTCCACCGCTCTTCGAGCCGCATGCCCGTCCATCCCAGGCTGACGACCTCGGCTTTTGTATACGCTCCGAGGAAGGAATCGCCGATGTTTTTTGCCAGAACGATCTCGTCCTTGCCGTCTCCATTCATATCAAGGGCAAGAATCCGCCCCGCCACTCTGACTTTCTGGCTCTTTTCCGCCTCGGACACAGACTCGGAAATCACGCCGGCTGCATCCGTCGCCGGCTTGCTGACCTTGATCCCGATTGTCGGATAGGCTTCTTCGCTCCTCCAGATGCGGGTGTCCTTGGAATAGACGACCACATGGTCCTTGTCATCGAGCGCCATGAGAAGCGGGCTGGCTTCGCCGACATTGGCGAACACGAAGCCATAGAGACCGACGCCATCAGGCAGAGAGAGGTCGGAGCCGAGCAGGTATTTCCCATCGGTCCAGAGATACTGCCTCGGCGGCCCGGAGAAAAAGGACCGGGGGTCGTAGTCCTGGCCGATCAGAATTTTCCCCATGCCGGGGTAATTCATGACGCGGAGAAAACCGGGGACGTCGGCAATCCGTTGATAGACACCCTCGCGGTATTCGACAACATACGAGACGACCTTCCCGTTCCGCATCTCCGTCACGAAAATCTCGGGCCTGCCGTTTCCGTTGATGTCGGCGACATCAAGGTTGATGTGCTGAATGTCTCCCCCGCCGGAAATCGCCGGTTGGGCCCACTCTTCGTGCCACCCGGAAACGCTCCGTTGGTAGACATGCAGTCTCGCGCCGTCGGAGAAGACATATTCCAGCGACCCGTCTCCGTGGAGGTCTCCGATCGCGAACAACTGCGCATCAAAGGGCAGCTCCGTAATGCTGCTTTTCTCCACCGCCATCGGCGCGAAGAAGGGTTTCACATCGGCGAACGTGTTCTTTTTCGATTGCAGGTCCAGCATGGCCACGATAGTATCGAGCGGCCTGGCCTCGTCGGCGTAGAAGAGCCTCGCGGTCACGAGGAGCTTTCCTCCTTCAGCCGGATAGATCCCCACAGCCGCAATCACATCCAGGTTGAAGGCCTTGCTCATTTCCCGAACGAGCGAATTGTCGCGATGTTTCCTGTCCCGGAGAAATGCCGCCACTTTTTCGTCGTCAAGCAGCGTGAACCTTCCGAGATCATTCAGCCGGTCGGCGAGCGTCTTCAGGATCTCGGGACGATCGGCCCTGACCGGGAGGATGGCGAGGCTGATCTTCTTTGGCGTGATCCTCGCTTTGTCGCCGGGCTTCGGTTCCAGCAGCCTGTCCCTGACTATGGCCGTTGATGACGTCTCCGACAGGCTCACCACTTCGGCGGTGCCGACCTTGTCTTCACTGTGGCCGATCACCGCGCCGGTCACGGGATGAAGGATCTCCTTGCCGGCCCGCCAGAGCGTAAGTTCCACGCCCGGCAACAGGCCGTCTTTCGTTCCAAGCGCGATGGTGAGCCGGTCGCCCTTCACTGCCGTCACCTCGCCCTGCACCTTGGGGAAATACGACGCGATTTCCGCCGCAAGCTGGTCGATGGAGGTGTACTCCTCCACGCCGAGGGGTTTTTCAGCGGCCTTCGCAAAGACCGCCGTCGATACTACCAGGAGAAACACGATGACTATTTTTTTCATACGGTACGTGACCTCTCTTCTACTGCTATTCCAAAATGTCCAATTTTCGATCTTTCCCAGCCAATTGGATTATTCAACCTTCACGTGGATCTCCGCTTGCCACGCCGTGCGGGGTACGAGCGAAATGCGCCAGATCGGCATCACCATCGAACTCTGGTACACCCGTTCGAACCCGCCTTCTGATTGGGAGACTGTTTCCACCGGTGCGCGCCAGAGGACGGCCGGCTGCGTGAATGCAAGCGAGACCGTGAGTTTGAGCCATTCGTCTACCAGGCTCACCTGCTTCACGTTATTGATCTCCCCGAGGGATGCCAGGTTCCGCTTGTCGAGCGTGTGGCCGGGGATATCGTAGTACCGGTCATGGGCGTTTCCGGCGAGGAGCGAAAAATTGAACTCGCTTCCGAAGGACGTATTCAGTTCTTCATTGCTCAGGTTCAGAATCTCGTATTTCACGGAAAACTCCGATGCGGACTTGGTGAGGGAGATTTCCTTCCTGAGCCGGACGCCGAGCCCCGCCACCTGCCCCGTACGTTCGAGCAGGACGACGGCGCTGCCCGGTCTTGTGTGCTTGACGTCATAGGCGCCGAGGACGAAATCCCCGGCCTCGTAGTATTCGGACCGCATGAAACCGACGAGGTCAACGCCCGAGCCGAGGAAATGATCGAGCAGGGAGCCGCGCGTGTACCAGTCATAGAGCAGATGATACTGGAGGCCTTCCTCTTTCATGGCCACCCGTTCGTGAATGGTCTTCGCTCCGCCGGCCGGCGCTGCGGAAGCCTTGTCCGTGACCGCCTGCAGGATCTTGCCGTGGTACTCCTCGCGTCTGCGCGTAAGCGTGTTCATCAGATTGAACGCGCGGGGCTTCCAGTCGAGTTCCGATATTCTGCCGCCTTCCTTCGGATCGATGAACAGGTTCAGGCGTTCGGAATTAATCATGAGTTCCTCGCTCCCGTCCTGG
>JAJYKN010000235.1 GCA_021788515.1 Nitrospirota bacterium
TGCTCTCTGCTCTCTGCTCTCTGCTCTCTGCTCTCTGCTCTCTGCTCTCTGCTCTCTGCTCTCTGCTCTCTGCTCTCTGCTCTCTGCTCTCTGCTCTCTATTTCCCCAGCGGCTCAAACTTCTTTCCTCCGCTTTCAACAAACTTGCTGAAGAATTCGACATAATGCAGCCTGAGCGAATGGATGGTGGGTGAGAACACGCCGAGGATGATGTTGAGGATATGAAGCAGCGCGGCCACGGCGACTCCAAGAACGACATTCCCCATTTCCCCCGCGAGCTGGTTTGCAACATAGGCGAGCAGCACCGACGTGAGGCCGATGGCCATGATCCTGACATAGGAAATGATGTTGCCGATGCTTTTGAGGAGTTCGAGCGGCGCAAGGAGGCCGCCGAAAAAGAACAGGAACGGAACGGCTATCAGGATTGCTATGATGAAGGGCTTTGAAAGCACCCCGGGGAAAAATCCGAAAAAGGACGCGAATACGACAACGATCCCGAGGATCACGGCGATATTCAAAAGTTTGTAGACCGCCTCCTTCCGTATATGCTTCTTGAACGCGGTTAGGGGAAATCGCGGGAAGGATAAATAATGTGAGTTCAGAACAAGCCGTCATTCTGAGCAACGCGACTATGAGCAAGCATCCGGTGAATTTTACGAGGTTCTTCGCTTCGCTCAGAATGACGTCTTATTGACGTTTAACCGCATGAATCAGGAATTCCACATTTCCATCCTGTCCCGTGATCGGCGACGGGATGATGCCCTTCACCTCGAACCCGAGTTCCGTGATAAAATCCTCGACCCTCTTTACCGCCGCTGTCCTCGCAGCCTCGTCCCGCACGATCCCGCCCTTGCCCACGTGCTCCCTTCCCACCTCGAACTGCGGCTTGATGAGCGCTATGATCGCCCCGTCGGGCTTGAGGAACGCGAGGACCGCAGGCACCACCTTTTCCAGGGAGATGAAGGAAACGTCGATGACCGCGATGTCGACAGGCTCGGGAATAAGAGCAGGGTCCATCTCGCGGATGTTCGTCCGCTCGATGACAACAACGCGCGGGTCCTGCCGGATCTTCCATGCCATCTGGCCGTAGCCCACGTCCACGGCATAGACTTTACGAGCACCGTGCTGCAGCAGGCAGTCCGTGAACCCGCCCGTCGAAGCGCCCGTATCGAGCGCGGCTTTGCCTTCCACGGACACGCTGAATTCCTTTAACGCTGCTTCGAGCTTGAGCCCGCCCCTGCCGACATAGCGCAGCGTCTCACCGAGGATCCGGATCTCGGCATCCTCGGGAACGGGCGCTCCCGCCTTCTCCTGCTTCTGGCCGTTCACGAGCACCTGACCGGCAAAGATGACGGCTTGTGCCTTCTCCCGGCTTTCGGCAAGGCCGCGCTGCACGAGAAGCAGGTCGAGGCGGACTTTGTTTGTCTTTTTCCCGTCAGTTTTAGACATGATGCAACTTCCTTATTAAGGATCTCATAACTGTATGCCTCAAGCTGTCGTCCCCGAACAATTGTGAGTAATATTCCCTCATGAAAACTCATGCGCAATACATAACCGATGACAAAGGGAAAAAGAAAGCCGTCATCCTTGATGAACTCGTAAAAAGTCAGAATCATCCTTCGACAGGCTCAGGGTGAACGGTTTAACTTATTGATTTTCCGTTCGTGCTGAGCTCGTCGAAGCATGAACGATGCCTCAAAAACGACTTTTTTCGAGATTGTCATCCTTGATCTCAAAGAATACGAGAAACTGCTCCATGCCCTTGAGGATCAGGACGACAAAAAAGCCTTCATATCCGTTGTTCGTGAAAAATCTGTCCCCTACTCGGGCATTGAATCCCGTTTGAAAAAGTCCAAACGCCTCTGATGTAACTCAAAGGCGTAGCTGGATACCGGCTTCGAGTGGGGAAATACAGTGAGGGAACCATAGGGGGAACCATAGGGGACGTTGTTGCACCCGTTGCGTTGCGGTTATCAGGGTCATCATGCCGCTGCCGCCGTTCGCGTAAGCGCCCGAGTGACTGTTGAGGTGCATACGCCGAGGTTCCGGGCTATCTCCGCAGACGTCAATCCAAGTTCTTCAATGCCTCTCCGAGCGATCTTCTCGCGCACATTGCGTACAGCCACTCGTTTGCTGCCGTTCTTAAGTTCTTTTTCGCTGATCCTAGCGGCTTTACATTCCTTTTCAATGATTCCCGTGATTTTACTAATTTGTCACTGCGAGTCAAAGCGGTAATCTGGTCCAGCTATTTCCGCTCCATCAACCATTAGTCTTCCCTACGTTCCGGAGAAAATGCCCCTTGCCAGGATGTTAATTGGATTTAATGTACAGAAATGAGAAGAATTTGTCTATCCGTATTTCTACCGATATTCGGAAATGAATCATCCACCAGATACTGATTTTCCGATAAGACGAGAATACTATACTTGGGACAACGGGGCAAGCGGAAAGTGCGGAAAGTACAGATAGGGTGACGGAGAGGCGACTGGGAGACGCGGGGCCGCTGACTCCTCGTTAAGCGGGTTTATCCTTTTGCAACAAGGCGATGGCCCAGATCAAAGGCTTTCTGACAGTCAGCGGGGAATATTTCCTTGCGTCTCAAAGCCTTCTTCTCAGGATCAAAATGCTCCATGATGACCTTTGAATAGTCAGAAAGTTGATATGTGTCATAGGAGCACAAGGTTTCGGCCTCGCCGAAGATCATCTTTAAAGATGCTTCGGTGGCGCTCATCATTGCACGGTAGCCGCGCTGCTTGCTCATCTCCTCGGAAACGTTCATCGTGTAGATCATCGCTGTCCGCAATTTGCGCGGGAAGAGGGATCGTGGAGGCTGGGAATACACAAGAGGCGCAAAGAGAAGGCGTTCCATGCATGATTTGAGCTCTCCGGACATGGACCCGAAGTATACCGGAGTTCCGAGCACCACTGCGTCGGCCTGGTCCTCGATCCGTTTTAAAACAGGGGTGAGCTCGTCTTTCATGGCGCATTGGCCCTTGGCGGGCGAGTCGATCAATTTACACGCGAAACAACTCGTGCAGCCTTTGAAGGCGAGATCATAGAGATGGATCAGCTCGGTCTCTGCTCCGGCGGCTTGCGCACCTTCGATTGTTTTTTTCAAGAGCGTTGCGGTATTCCAGCTCTTCCTCGGGCTGCCGTTGATGGCGATCAGTTTCATGGTGTGTACTTTCCTTTTATCGCAGTGGGAACCCCGCTGGGTTGTGCCTGAAGTTGATTATCTATACTTCCTGATTCAAGCATCGCTGTAAGTCAACGCAGGGCAACGTCACCAGGATTTTCCTAGGAGCGGGAGCTGCGCTTTCGCTACATGCCTTCACAGGGGAACTGCGATTTGGCGACAGACCTGCACAGGGTCTCCGCGAGACCGGACAGTTGCTTGCACGCCTCAAGAGCTGCCAGCTGGGCTGCGCAATTCTTTACGGCATCGCTTAAAGAGGGGCCGCTTTCCCGGCTTGCGGCAGTGGTGGACGGCGCCTGCGACTGCTGCTCGATCTGGGCGGCCTTCAACTCATCGATTTTTTTCCTCATATGCTGGATCTCGGTCATGAGGTCCTCCATCTCGTTCTTCTTCTGGAGGTCGTCCTGGTCGCGTTTTGCCCTGGCCGTGGAATCGAGCATGGCCTCGATGAGCAGGTCCGTCACCCCCATTTGTTTCAGCTTCCCGAGTTCTTCCGCATCGAAATCCTTGTACGCGCAGTCCCGCATGCGGATCTTCGCAGCGATCACCTTGTCCGCGGTCCCCTGCTCGAGCAGCCCGTGGATGTCATGGATGCGCATTCCCGCGGGGCCGATGAGGTCGAGGCGGTACTCGGCCGGCACGAACTCCACGACATCCGCGAATTCAGCGGCACACTGTTCATAGTCCGCGTACGTGCCCTTCTGTTTCCTGATCAGGCGGGACATGGCCGCCAGGATGTCCCGCCGAAGGGGCGAGGAAGGGTTCTTGCGAAGGAATTCGGCATAGGCGTTCCTCAGCGCCGCGGCTTGCTCGGCAGACAACCTGTCAACAGCGGCCCCTGAGCCGCCCGCGTGCTTGGCGGCTGCGCGATCGAGTTTTTCCTCCCTTTTCATGAATAAAGAGACAACGGACGTGCTGCCTGATTGCAGCGCCGCCTCCAGGG
>JAJYKN010000236.1 GCA_021788515.1 Nitrospirota bacterium
GGTGTTGTGGCCAGTTATTTCGAATGGAGCCAGAACCTGAGCAACGACAGGTGGTCAGAGGAAAAGACTCTGTCGCGCCTGCAAGAGATCATGATCTCCGCATACAACGATGTTGGCGGCCGCTGCCGGGAAACCCGGTGCAGGATGCGCAAGGCTGCGTATGAACTGGCGCTCAAGCGGATTTTGCATGCAGAGAAACTGAGGGGAAACTTGTAAACGGCCGTTACCCCGTATCATTTTGACCCACTCATTGGGAGCATGGAATTTATTTGTGAATCGTGAACCACTATTGAAAGCGCAGGTGATGGGGCATGAAAAAGGAGCTTGCCGAGGAATTCAATCAAGAGGTGGACAATTACCGGAAGGCCCTGGTCTATTACGCGCAGGAACGCGACTGGGAAACGTTTCAGGATAAGGCGGGCAGGATGTTCGATTATATCGAGTCGATCGAATTTAAGGAGCTTGAGCGCAGGTTTTTCACGGTTTTCAATTTTATCCTCGCACTTCTGATCCTGGCCGTCATCCTGCTTTTCAGCGTGGATTTCCAGGTCCATCAGGAATTGCTGAGGCTGAAGACCGTTTTTATTCTGTCCGCAATCGCCGTGAGCAGCTTCGAGCTTTATTTTTTTATCGATTACCGGCTGTATGCCGAGATCAAGACCCTCTCCTATAGGAAACGGCGCGACCTGTTCGTCAAAAACATCGCACAGGATTTCAGTAGTTATGCTGCGCAGTCGGAACAAAAGGCGGCATAAAGTAAGAAGACGGGATTTGCCACAAATGAAGGTTCGTAACGGTAGGCACACAGAGAGCACAGAGTAAGATTTTAATAAATAAAACGTTTTCTCTGAGTCCTCGGTGACCTCTGTGGCTAAAATAGACTTTTTACGAAACCATCAAACTTGATCGCCCCTACCCTAAAAATACCCCATTTCTTCCCTTGACCGGCTCGATAGTCGAGTATAGAATCAAGTCTACTTGATGCATAATCGTATGGTAATTTCAACGCATACAGTAAACAACGAAAACAAGACACGTTGATATGAACTGTAAGATAGTCGCTAAGAGGAGGTCGGGATGAAAAAAGGGAAATTGTATCTGCTGATCATCGGGATGCTGATCGTTTCTGTTGGCACGTTGTCCTGCGGCGGTGGCGGCGGTTCTTCTTCACCGGCAACCAATTCAGGTCCGCGCCAGTGGACCTATATGGTTTATATGGGTGCGAACAACAACTTGTCCGATGCGGGCCTTTACAACCTGAATGACATGGAAAAGGTCGGGTCCAACGGCGCCATGGCAATCGTGGTACAGGCGGAATTCAGCCCGCAATATTCAGCTGCATCAGGCATCACGCAGGCAGTTGCCGGACGCATCTACGTTGAGAACGACAATGATCCCACCAAACCGAACCTGAATGCCGGCACCAGCATCGGATATGTCGATATGGCTACGCCGGCTGCGCTCACGGATTTCATCAATTGGGCAAAAACGAATTATCCGGCCCAGCATTACGCACTGGTGGTGTGGGACCACGGCGGAGGCTGGAAAACCAACAAGCTGCGGAGCCCGCTGAAAGGCGCGGTCCTGGATGACACGAGCGGTAACTTTATGAGTCTTCCTGATCTGGCAAAAGGCGTTGCGGATTCCGGTGTTCATTTCGATGTTATCAATTTTGACGCCTGCCTCATGGCCATGTATGAAGTCGCCTATGAGTTCCGGGGCTTGACCGACTATATGGTCCTCTCCGAGCAGACCGAGCCGGGAACCGGAGACCCCTACGATACGATCCTGGGCACGCTTGCCGCAACTCCCTCGATGACCGGCCGCTCGCTCGCGACCACGATCGTCGACAAATACAACGCCTTTTACATTCCCGACACGCGGGAAGGCACCACAAAATCAGCCATCGACATGTCGCAGATCGACGCGCTGGACGCTAAGGTCGTCGCACTCGCCAAGGCGCTGACGAACGATGCCACTGCAACGGCAGCAATACAATACGCACAGAATAATACCCAGAATTATGAATATACCGCGAACCATGATCTCTATGAATTTTGCAAGAGCCTGAACACAAATCTTTCCTCCGGGACCTCGGGAACGGCAAAAGCGCTGAGCGGAGATATCATGGCCCTTATGGGAAGTGTTGCGATCGACAGTAAAACCACAACAAGTACTGTGGCGAACTCCCATGGTCTGGCGATCTACATACCTCAGGCGAATGAAACCAATTCAACGGAGCTTGCCCAGTATAGTCAACTCAAGTGCAATCTTACAGCACGAACGTCGGCAAGCGGCACGTGGGGATCATATATCAATTACCTTCTGGCCGGCTCCGGCGGAGGTACAGCTATCTACAAACCGGGCAACTTCGGCATCAAGATTACCTGGACCAATTACGTGAGCGGTCAGGCTTGCGATGCCGATCGTGTCCTCTATGTATGGGAGCCTGCTGTCGATTTTGCTACGACCGGTCACGGCAGCCTGCATGCTCCCTATATGGGACAGACAAGCCCCAATGGATTCTTCTCGCAAGATTCCAGCGTTTCCGGCAAGTCGGAGGAATATTATCTTGCCAACGACCAGGTACTGGCAGGGGACTACTACTTCTTAGTCAACGAATATGCCAGCGGACCCACCTGCACGACGGCCCTCGCGCGTCTCTACATGTATGATCCGGCAAATTTGGGAGACAGTAACTGGCATGAAGCGAACACCGCAGGCCTCGGAGTGACCTTGCAATATCCTTCCCCGATAATGCTGAATCTTTCGACTCCCTGGCAGGGACAGACCCTTACGACCGTGGCAGACCTGAATAACTACTCCGACTGGTGGGTTCCTTTCTCGATCACGAAGGCATTAACTTCTTCGTTCCCCCTGGGGAGCAATCCGCCGGCGGTCGACAAGAGTAGCCAGTATATCCTTCGTTATAAAAAAGGGGCTCGACTGCTCTTCGGGTCGGGGAAGTGAGAACTCGGAACATGAGGTAATCGGGTTTTGAAGAACAATATGATCACATCACCGCCTTCCGGCCCTCTCCCTGTGAAGGAGGGGGCCGGAGCGAACATAAGTGACTTTATTGAAAACGTCGCTCAATGTCTTGCCTCAAGCATCATTCAGGCAACTGCTGTGATGATGCTCGTCATCATGCCGGCCGCGCCGCTGTTCGCAATGGGTGCGAAGCAGCCGGTGGAACAAAGTAAAGGCGCTGCTCCTGCCACGCGACCCGCGGGTCCAGACAGTCGTGTATCAATCAAGGCAATCCAGGAAAATCCAGCTCTTTTCGCCGAAAAAGAAGTCGTGTTGGAAGGCGTGTTCCGCGGCTGGACAGGCAAATGCGCATCGCCGTTCATAACCCGCAGCGACTGGGTGCTGGAAGATGAAACAGGGTGCATCTACGTAACCGGCCGCATCCCGAATTCTCTTTCCCCTGCCCAGCCGAGGGACGAGAACGTGCTCGTGCAAGGCCGCGTTATTATAACAAAGAAAGGGCAGCCAGTCATCAAAGCTGCCCGGATTTTTCTCCTCCCGAAATAAACGCATACGGTTTCATCCCCTGCTTATCAGGACGTCGTCCGCGTTTTTTTCCACTGTTGACATCCGGTTCAATCGAGCTAAAATTAGAGAGAAATTTATTCCCGCGAAAATACTTCGCATTCTCCAGGAGACCATCATGAAGATCCGTAAGACCGCCGTCCTTATTCTTGTCCTTGCCCTGTTCACGTCCGTTGTTGTCTCTCCAACGCATGCCGCGAGCGGCGACGTGCTGCGCGCAACGCTCGCGAACGGCCTGCGGGTGGTGATCGTCAAAAACACCCTTGCCCCCGTCGTCACGACCGAGGTGAATTATCTCGTCGGATCCAACGAAGCCCCGGAAGGCTTTCCCGGCATGGCCCATGCGCAGGAGCACATGATGTTCCGCGGCAGCCCCGGTTTGTCTGCAGCCCAGCTTTCGCACATCATGGCCCTGATGGGAGGCGACTTCAACGCCGATACGCAGCAGACGGTGACCCAGTATTTCCTGACCGTGCCCGCGGACGATCTCGATGTCGCCCTGCACATCGAGTCGGTCCGCATGCAGGGCGTGCTCGACACGCAGGAACTCTGGGAGC
>JAJYKN010000237.1 GCA_021788515.1 Nitrospirota bacterium
CGTCAGCAAATCAGGCAACGGTTACATGCTCACCCTGAAGGGCGCCTTGCTCCGCCAGGACACCCCGGCCCCCGATCTCCTCGGCCTCTATCATATGGTCGGCTACTTTACCAAGGCGGTCCAGCATTCAAAAGACGCCTATCGAAAAGGCGTAGGGCTCGACAGCATTACGGAACTCAAGATCGGCCGGGACTATATCCCCCGCGTCGCCTCACAACTGTCGCGGGCTTCCGCCGGTTGCTTTAAAAGATCCGGCGTCTCTTCCGGCCATACCATACTTGATCTGGGCTGCGGCGACGGTTCCGTGCTCCGGGAAACCGTCAAGACCTGTCCCGGCGTGAGCGCCACCGGCATCGACCTCAGCGCCCAAACGCTCGAGCTGGCCAGAAATAAGAACACCGAGCTGGGGCTCCAGGACCAGATAGAACTCCGGGAAGGAGACGTGACGGACCTGTCCGGGATCAAGGACGGGGCCTTCGACTGGGTTTACTCCGTCAACGTTCTACCATACCTTCCGTTGCATAAACGCGACCTGTTCCTGCGGGAAATGGTCCGCATTTCCCGATACGGCGTCTTCTTTAACCAGGTCATTAAAAACAACATTGCCACCCTTTCCGTCGAGGTCATGCTTTCGACCCTGTTTTCCGAGTTCAGCGGCTTTTTTACCGAAAGCGAAGCGGAAGCTTTCATCCGGAAGGTAAAAGTGAAGGACTATACGTTCCTGCCGATCATTCAAGGAGAATCAAGAATGGTCGTCATGCTGACCTCCCGGAACGACGTGCCGGTCAGTAGATTCACCGGCTTGAAAGATGCGGACCGGAACAAACTTGCGGCGGCAAACATCCTGACCGCAAAGGACGTTCTTGTTGCCATCCCCTCGGCAATCGCGAAACTCGGGCTTGACCCGGAGGCCGTTCGCACATCGGCCATCAAACTGTTGTTCCCGTAACCATCTCTCATGTCATGAAATTAAACGTATCTCAAAAAATCATCTATACTGAAGTAGTCATCGCCGCGCTCATCCTCACCACGCTGGTCCCCTATATCCTCATCAGCATGGACTTCAAACCCTTGCAGCTGTTTCATTACGTCTTCATTACTCTGTTCATTCTTACGCCGTTGGGGTTCGGGACCCTGTTTTTTTTCACCGACAAATGGGAATGCCGCCCCATCGAAATGCTCTCGTTCTATCTTGAGCGCCGGTTGACGCCGCCTGATGATGTCATGGCTGCGGCGCGGATCCGCGCTCTCAATCTTCCTCTTGTCCATTCAGCATCGGTCCTGGTGCGCTACGAGATCATCTGTCTCCTCGATTTACTCTATATGGGGACGATCGGCAATTTGCCGCTCCGGGAGAATCTGCGGCTGGGCCTTTATGCAACCCTCGGGATCGCGGTATTCCCGATCTTCTCCTTTTTCCTGACCGAACGCTTTCTCTACCCCGTGCGTCAGATCCTGGCGGAAAAAACACGCAATGTACACATCGATGAATCGAGGGTAATCAAGATCAACACGCGCACCAGGCTCGTATCCATCCTGCTTGCCACGGTCATGGCGCCGGTGATCGCCTTGGGCGCCCTTGTTTATCGCAGGATGGGAACCGAGTTGACGAGTCTCCTCGGCAACATTTCCATCGTCGTGCCGGTGATGTGGCAACTGTCCAATCTGATCTTTATCGTCACCATCGCAGCACTCCTGTTGTCGGCGGGCATCGGCATTTTGCTCGCCACAAGCATTTCGAACCCCCTCGGCCACATGGTGAGCGTCATCAGGGAACTCGAAAAAGGCAAACTGGATACGCGGGCCAATCTCATTTCAAACGATGAAATCGGCGTCTTGTCCGAAAGCTTCGACAAAATGGCGATGAAGCTCGAAAAAAACAGGGACGAACTGGAAGACCTGAATCGAAACCTGGAGTTCCGCGTTGCCGAGAAAACGGAAAATCTGACCAAGGCCTATGAGCGGCTCCAGTTCTCGAACCAGAACCTCGCCGTCGCCAACCGCGATCTTGAAACGGCCAACAGAAAATTGAAGGAGTTGGACAAGGTTAAATCGGATTTCATATCCACGGTTTCCCACGAACTGCGCACGCCGCTCACGTCCATCAAGGCCTTTGCAGAGCTCATCCTGATGAAACCCAAGATGCCCGCGGAAAAACGGAACAAACAGCTCCGCATTATAAACGCTGAAACCGATCGGCTGGCGCGACTGATCAACGACATCCTGGACCTGACGAAAATCGAGGCAGGAAAACTGAGCTGGCACATGAGCACGGTTTCCCTGAACGAAATCATTACGACCTCGGTATCGGGCATCCAGTCCCTCGTTGATAACAAAAGCTTGATCCTCAGCGTAAAGGTATCCGACAAACTTCCGCTCCTGTTCGGAGACCGGGACCGCATCATCCAGGTCTTCACCAATATTCTCTCAAACGCGATCAAATTTACCCCCCAGGGCGGGAAAATTGAAATCACGGCGCATCATGAACAGTTCCCGCAGTCCCGGATCAGTGTGGCCATATCAGATACCGGCGTTGGCATTCCTTTGGAGGACCAGGAACTGATCTTTGAGAAATTTCGCCGCTCCGACGACGCCCTTACGAACAACAGCCAGGGCACCGGACTGGGCCTCACCATCTCCCGGCAGATTGTCGAATACCATGGCGGTGAGATCTGGGTCAAGAGTAAACCGTCGCAGGGCAGTACGTTCACGTTCACCCTTCCCCTGGACCGTCAAAGGAAGACGGAGATCCAGGAATCCTCGCACCTGCTGCCTTGACCAGGGAAAAATCTCAGGCGATGCAGAAGGTTACCGTCTCATTCCGCTTCTTTTACTCCTTGACTTCCGCACTGATTTCGCAGTAAATTATTCTATGTTTCAACGATTTATCGGCCTCCTCAAGAAAAAGGAACTCCTTACCCCGACGGGGTTCATCCTCGCCCTTCTCCTCGTCCTCTCAATTATCATCATCCTCGGCCAGTTTTTCCACCAGTCTTTGCAGGAAGAAATGGCTGAACAGTTCAATAAACAACAGCTCCTGCTGGCGCGCGAAGTAGCCATGAACATCGAAAGTCTCACGGACCACGTATACAAGAGCATAAGGGTGATCGCCCAGTTACCCGAAATAGACCGCATCCGCCTGAACCCCCGGGTTCGCTCCGCTGTCGAGTCGATCAACTTCAGCCTTCGGAATGAGGCGCTCGTCACCATCCGCGTGCTTGACCGGAACGGCATCCTGCTTTACGACAGTTCTTACCCGGAAAGAGAACGACAGAACTATTCGAAGACCCAGTACTTTCGGCAGGCGCGGGTCCTCCCCAGGAACGAAAAGCTTGTGACCGATTTGCTCGAAATCCACGGCACCGGCGATGACTCGAAGGAGTTCATCATAGCAGTCCCCGTCTACCGGCAGTTGCGGAAGCGCTACCCGCCTGAATTCAACGGGGCCGTCCTTGCCGTACTCTCGATGGATGGAATCACGAAGCGCTACCTCTCCCCTATCAAATCCGGAACGCGGGGCTATGCCTGGATGATGGACAGCGACGGCACCCTGCTCTATCATCCCACCCAGCCCCGGATGGTGGGCAAAAATCTCTACCAGACCGATAAGACCTGTTTTAACTGCCACAAATCATTCGACACCGAGAAAAAGATGATCGAAGGCAGGGAAGAGACATTCGGCTACTATGAAGCGCCGGGCGGGGCGAACAAGCTTGCGGCTTTCTACAAACTGCCGATTGCCCGGAAATCCTGGATCGTGGTCGTTTCCGCGCCCTACTCCGATGTCATCGCGCTCATGCAAAAAAGCAGGCGTTTTTACACGCTGCTGATCCTTTCCATCTTCGGCACAACCATTGTCGCTTCCGGAGCGACGATCGTGGCCTATATAAAGAAGATCAAGGCCGAGGAAAAAGAGAAACATCTCGAGGATCACCGCCGCCTGGAACAAGAAATCGAGATCGCAAAGGATTACCTCGAGAACATCGTCGAAAATACCAAAACAAACCTCATGGTCCTTGACGAGGAGCTGAACGTCAGAACGGTCAATACTGCACAGGCGCAGACCTCGGGACACCCGAAGCTGGAAGTCATGGGCAAACCCTTTTTTT
>JAJYKN010000238.1 GCA_021788515.1 Nitrospirota bacterium
TCCTGACCGCTTTCGGCATTTTGACATAGAGGTAGAACGTGCCAGCCGGCATTTTTGCGTTAAAACCCATGTCCGCCAGGACCGTTGACATGGCCCGAAGCCTCCGCTCGTATTTGGCCCTGATCTCGTCCGTGATCTCGGGATGGCTGAGCGCGTAGACCCCTGCCTGCTGAATGGCTTTGAACTGGCCCGAGTCGTAGTTGTCCTTCACGTTCCCGTAGCCCGCGACAACCCGGTTGTTCCCGGCAACAAAGGCGAGACGCCAGCCGGTCATGTTAAAGGCTTTCGAAAGCGAGTGGATTTCAACTCCCACGTCCCTGGCGCCCGCGACGGACAGAAAAGAGAGGGGCCGGGAGCCGTAGGTGAGTGCGGCATAGGCTGCATCGTGGACCACGATAATGTCGTTCGCCTTCGCGAAGGCAACGACCTTTTCGAAAAAGGCCTTTGTTGCGCCTGCGCCGGTCGGATTGTTCGGGTAGTTTATGTAGAGGAGCTTTGCCCGCTTTTTGACGTCACGAGAGAGAGCGTCGAGGTCCGGGAGAAAACCGTTTTCCTCGCGGAGCGGCAGATGCACCACCTCGCCGCCGTACCAGCGTGTGTGGGTCGCCATGATCGGATAACCCGGAGCGGTCATGAGCGTTATATCGCCGGGATTGATGAAGATTGCCGGGAACATGGCGAGCACGGGCTTGCTGCCGACGCCGTGCAGCACTTCGGTTTCCGGATTAATCCCGTTGACGTTGTATACCTTCTCCAGGTAGCGCGCGGCGGCGTCCTTGAACTCCCGGATGCCGTTGTCCGCATACCCGCGGTTCTCCGGCTTCTCCGCTTCTTTCTGAAGCGACTGGACCACGCCGGGGAAGGCCATTTCATCGGGTTCGCCCACGCCGAAATCGATAAGCTCCGCGCCCGGATGCGCGGCCAGGGCAGCGCGCTTGGCCCGCTTGATCTTCTCGAACTTATAGATCTTTGTTTCTTTGCCGAACATCTTCCCGCCCAGCCGCTCGGCAAAAAGGGATTGGATGTAGGTGTCGTTTCCTGTGGTCAACGCTGCGTCCTCCTGCAACATAACTCTGATTTTAAATCTTCAATCTGCGCTAACGATGTTCTTTAAGCTTCCGACACCCTCGATCCGGACCTCGATCTCATCGCCGGGCTCCATGGGGCCGATGCCGGAAGGTGTGCCGGTTATGACGAGGTCGCCGGGATTGAGGGTCATGATCCGGGAAATGAAGCTTACCACGTGATCAATCGGAAAAATAAACTGCGATGTCCGGGAGGACTGCTTGCGCCCGTTGTTGAGGTACGCTTCCACAAGAAGGTCGCGGGGATCAAGGTCGGTCTCGATCCAGGGGCCGACGGGGCAAAACGTATCAAAGGATTTCGCCCGGGTCCACTGGCCGTCCTGTTTCTGCAAATCCCGCGCGGTAACGTCGTTCGCACAGGTATAGCCGAGGATGTGGCCCGACGCTTGTCGAGCGGAAACGTTTCGCACCCGGTCCTTGATCACCACCCCGAGCTCAGCTTCATAGTCGACCCGTTTGCTCATGGCCGGTACGACGATCGTATCACCGGGCCCGATGATGCTCGTGGGCGGCTTGAGAAAAATAATCGGGTTTTCCGGAATCGGAAAACCCAACTCAAGAGCGTGATCACGGTAATTGAGTCCCACAGCGACGATCTTCGTGGGAATGCACGGCGCCAGAAGTTTTATGCTGTCGATCGCATAAGACCTCTTCACAACGTCAAGCTGGCCGAAGAAGTCCCCTTCCAGTTCCCGGACTTCGTTGCCGCTCAAAACTCCCTGCGATTCCCTGCCGTCAACCTGAAACCGAACGAGCTTCATCCAGCCCTCCGGGATCACAAGAGTAAGTCAGGTCTGAGCGCTGAGGATTGAGCGGGGAGCAAAAACCTCTCTCAGTCCAAAGCAGGTTTCCCTCAGTCCTTGTATTATTTCTTGTCGATCCACTCCAGAAGTTTTTCTTCCGGAAGATAGCCGGAGAGCACGGTCCCGTCGTCACGGACCAAGGTCGGCGTGCCGTTGAATCCGAGCTTTGCCGCCAGTTCCTTGTTCTTCTCGATCTGATCAGCAGGACACGTCGGCGCGGGCACGGTCTTTCCGGAGAAGGCATCGTCGAGCATCTCGGCAGACTTGGAGCACTGGATCGCCCGGGCTTTTTTTAGCGCGTCTTCGCCGTGCATGGGAAGCGGATTCAAAATAATTTCAAAGGCAATGTCGGTCCGCTTTGCGATGATCTGCTTGATGATCTTGTGGAGCTCCCGGCAGTAGGGGCAGTCGGGATCGCTGAACACGATGACTTTCTTTGCGGCGTCCTTGGAACCCAGCAGGATGGCGTTCCCCGTGGGGATCTGGGAAAGGTCGACTTTCCGTGCCGGGGGCTGTTTCCCGAGCTGATCTACGGGAACGATTTGTCCAGCAATGAGAAACTTCTTCGAGAAATCCAGATACAGCGAACCGTGCTTTCCTTCACCGGCCTCCACGTCGATCTGCCACACGCCCTTGATCGGCGACGCCTTTATATCCGTGACCGTGCCCGTGGGCACAATTTTCTTTACGATGACCTCGGCGTCCTTTTTGTCGAGTTTGTGGCAGTCAAGGCAGGGCTTGTCGCCTTTTTTCGGCGCAAAGGCATGGACGCCCGATGCCAGGAACGCAGTGCACAGAAGAGCAAGCACGATGGTGATAGTGAATACTTTTTTCATTGTAGACTCCCTTTAGAAAGTAATTTCCGAGTGAGAAAACTCGTACGATTCCTATTTCAATCCCAGCACGTCCTGCATGTCGTAGAGGCCGGGCTTCCTGCCCACGACCCACTTGGCGGCCCGCACGGCCCCGCGGGCGAACATGTCTCGCGTGTGGGCACGATGCGTAAGCTCGATCCGTTCGCCCATGCCGATGAAGTAGACCGTATGCTCGCCTACGATGTCGCCGCCCCTGATGGTCTGCATGCCGATCTCTTCCTTTGTCCGCTCCCCCGTGATGCCCTCGCGGTGGTAATTGGCGACCTGGCGATAGTCGCGGCCCAGGGCGCGCGCCACCACCTCTCCCATTCGTACGGCGGTGCCCGACGGCGCGTCTTTTTTCATCCGATGGTGCGACTCGACGATCTCCACGTCGAAATCGCTTCCCAGGATCTTCGCGATATCGGCGAGCGCCTTGAAGCAGACATTCACGCCGACGCTCATATTCGGAGAAAGGACGCAGGGGATCGCCCGGACATACTCGGCGACTTTGGCGAGCTGTTCCTTTGTAAAGCCCGTTGACCCGATGACTGCAGGCCTGCCGAGTTCGGCGCAGGCCTTTAAGTGTTCCAGACTTGCCTCGGGGAAGGTGAAGTCGATGAGGACGTCACCGGACGTGAGCGCTGAAGAAAGGTCGTCCGTGATCTTGGTCCCCAGTGCCGCGACGCCGGCCGGACCGCCCGCGTCCTGGCCGAGGAGAGAATGTCCCTTTCTTTCCACGGCCCCGCCCAGTGCGATGCCCTCCGATGCGGAGAGCACGTTGATGATGCGAGAACCCATGCGGCCTGCTGCGCCGGTTACGACTGCTTTGATCATATGCAACCTCGATTCAGCCACGGAGGCGCAAGAGACACGGAGAATCAATTCTCTGCATCCTCGGTGTCTCCGCGGCAAATGGCTATCGGTTATATCAATCCGTACTCCTTGAGCGCCTTTTTGAGCTTGTCCTTGTTCGCGTCCGCCATGGGGCAAAGCGGCAGACGGAACTCCTCGCTGATCTTGCCCATGAGGCTAAGCGCGGTCTTGACCGGGATCGGATTGGTCTCGATGAACATGGGGCCGTGAAGCGGCTCCAGCTTGTAGTGCAGCCTCTTGGCCTCCTCGGTTCTGCCGGCAAAGAATGCGTCGAACAGGGCCGCACAGTCCGCAGGCGCGATGTTCGCCGTTACCGAGATCGCGCCTACTCCGCCCAGAGCAAGCATCGGGAAGGTGGTAAAATCGTCGCCGGAAAGCACGTCGAAGTCTTTGCCGCACAGCCGCAGGACTTCGCTTACCTGCTTCATGTCGCCGGTTGCCTCCTTGATGCCGACAATGT
>JAJYKN010000239.1 GCA_021788515.1 Nitrospirota bacterium
TCCGATCTATATGTTTTTTCTATCGTTGTTCGCGTCATGCATTATTTCCCTCATCGAGCCGTTCGAACAGTACTATTCAAAATTCGTATATCCCTTCAAGAAAATTCCGTGCGTACTTGTCAACAGCGTTGTCGTCATGCAGCAAAGCATCGAGCTGGCGCGCATAGGCGATCAGGCGGCCTGTTTGGTCCAGGATCCGCTCCATGTCCTCCCGGCCCAGTCCTGCGAGGCGGGCGATCAGCAAATCCCCTTTGATTTTTATGTTAAAACCGTATTCCTTCAAAATGCGCGCAAGAAGCTCCAGCCGCCTCGACCGTTTTGTCAGATCGGTCGCGCCGCCGGCGAAGCGGAAATAGACGTGATTGTTTTTCGCGTTCTCGCTGCAAAAGCAATCGACCATGTTGAAATGGTATCCGAACCGGATGCTCATGTTCACGTATTCGCGGGAGATGACCGCCACGTTATACCCCGCCGTGCTGTCCGTCGCAGCGGTAAGGTCCGGCATCCTCATCATGCTCGAAAGGAAATCCTGCGCCCTGAGCGCCACGGCCTCGGAATGCCATGCCCCGGGATGGAGCATGCCTCTGACGATGGCCTTGAAGGGGATTGACGTGATCTGTTCGAAGGTCGCCGTTCCCTCCGACCTTCCCTCATCCAGCCCCCCGCCCATGTCCATGACGAGGATGCCGGTCGGCACAGGCAGATCCAGCCGGGTCACCGTGCCCCGTTGCCTCAGTTTTACGCCCCCGCCGCGCGCGCTTTCCACCAGTTCGGCAACGGACTTCTCGTGCATGAACCGCAAAACGTCGTGCAGGGTCCTGCAGCGCTCGGGTGTGAACTCGTCCATGAGCGGGTCGATAAGATGAAGCGGCGAGATGTAACGAAGGATATACCGCTTGCGCCGGAACTCGTACACATTCTCCATCTGCCGTGCATCCTGACCCGCTTTCGTCAGCAGCTCCCGGATGATCCCGCTGTAGATCGTCGACGCATTATTTTCTCCGGCGACGAGCGTGACGGCCTGCCCCTGTTTCAGGATTTCCGTGGCCTGGGGCATATTCACGATGGTCGGGACGTTCAATTCCCGGCAAAGCGCCGCCATATGGCTGGTTTGCGATCCTGTTTCGGTTATGATAGCGGAGATATACGGCATGGCCCTGACAAAGAGCGAGGAATCATGGGGAGCGACCACGACAGCCCCTTTCGGGATGGTCGAGATATCCTCGGGCTTCCTGACAATGACGACCATGCCGGCGCCAATGCCGCGCTGGACAACCATGCCGCGGTCTTGCGCAAGAATGAGGCGGCCTGTCGAGGAAGCGGCGCTCGCGCTCTTTGCCGGATCAAAAGCCTGATCCACGGTCTGAACGCTCAAGGGACGGGCCTGGAGAATAAAAATCGAGCCTTTTTTATCGACGGCCCATTCAATGTCCCGGGGCGTGCCGAAGTACCGTTCGATGGTCATGGCCTGTCGTGCCAGCGTTGCTATGTGCTCGGGAGTGAGACAGGGCCGCTCTTTGAGCTCGTCCGGGGTCTGGACTTCGATTGTCCCCCCTTTTGAGCTGCTCACGATCATGGATTCTTTGTTGCCGTAGGTTGCCCGCAGGAGCTCGGGTTTGTTCCCTTTTCGAACAACATACAGGTCTGTCTCCGTCTTGCCTTCGACGATCGCTTCTCCGAGCCCCCAGGCGGCGCTGATGATCAACCTGTCCCGGTCGCCTTCCGGCGTCGTCGAATAGATGACCCCGCTGGCCGCGGCATCAACCATGACCATGCAGCCGACCGCCATTTTAAGCGCCCTGATATCATAGCCCAGCTGCCGCTGGTAGGCGACAGCCTTGGCCGAGTAGAGGCTGGCGACCACCTTCCGGTATGCCCGCTCGACTTCCTCGAGCACGAGAGGAACATTCAGGATGGTCTTGAACTGCCCGGCAAAGGAATGGCCGCTGTCTTCTTCCTCGGCGCTGCTCCGGATCGCAAGAAAGGAGCCGTTGTTGCGCCTGCGTATCCTGTCCAGAGCTTTCTGGATCCTGCGGCTGGTCTCCGGGGGGATTGTCCCATGAAGGATGAGTTCCTGCAGCTCTTGAAGCGCCGTGTCCGATAAAGAGGAGCCCTGCCGCAGTTGTTCGATATGGTCGCCGAGATGATTATGTCTGACGAATGCGTCAAAACCCGAAGTCGTGATGACGAATGCATCGGGGACCTGGAGGTGCAACTGGTTTTTTACCTCGGCGAGTTGGGCGTTCTTGCCGCCAACGACCTGCAGCATGCCCCAGGGGATCTCTTCGAAGAACAGAACAGGCGCCCCTGCCGCCGGCGGTGCTTCGTCCACCATGCGGCTGATCAAGGAATCGATGTGCTCAAAGGATTCATGCAGCCGTTCATACCGGTCCTGCGTAAGCGCATCAAAGGCTTGGAGCGAATTCGCCATGTCGTTCTTGAGAGAAGCATAGGCCTTTTTGACGTACACAATATCGAAGAGATAGTCGCCGCCCAGTTTTTCGCCCATGTCCGTGATGGTTTCCAGGGCGCGGTTGTTGCTGTCGAGTACGCTCTTGAAGCGCTCGAATACAGCCCTGAACTCCGCAGGATCAGAAGGGAACTTTCTGCGGGAGAAGGTCCGGGACAGGGAGGAGAGCACAGATTTTATGGAAACTGCGTTTTTCATGACATACCTGGAAACAACCTAACAAACATTAACCGCGGATGAACGCAGATAAACACGGACATTTCGAAATCCTGAAGAAAAAATAGGCATCACGTCCGGGTGAATATCCCATTGCATTCTCCGATAGTTATTGACTTGTACCGTGTTCATCTGTGGTTCCAACCGCTTTTTACGCCTTGCTCAGCGCCCGCCGGATGGATTCCTTCAGCTCTTTGATCTTGACCGGCTTGGGGAAGAAGTCATGCACATCCCCCCGCAGCGCTTCGATGGCGGCATCGAGGTTCGCAAAGGCGGTGATCATGATCACCGTCGTCTCGGGGTAATCCCTTTTCACGATCCGGAGGACCTCCATGCCGTCGATGCCCTTCATTTTGTAATCGGTGACCACGACCTGGAATTTCTTTTCCTTGAGCCGCGCCAGCGCGGGCTCGGCATTCAGAAAGGTCTCGACGTCGTAGCCTTCCTGTTCAAGCGACATCTTTGCCATGTCGCCCACGATCTTCTCGTCGTCAATAACCATGATGCTGTATTTATCCATTGTTTTTCTCCTTGCAGTGATAGCAGGGCAGCTCTATGGTAAAGGTCGTGCCGACCCCCACCTTGCTCTCCACCCTGATTTCTCCGTTATGATTTTTTATGATGCCGTAACTTACCGAAAGCCCCAGTCCGGTCCCGCCCTCCCCCTTCGTGGTGAAAAAAGGATCAAAGATGTGCGGCAGGAACTCGGGCGAAATGCCCTTGCCGGTATCCATCACCGTAATATCCACGGAGTCTCCATCCTTTCCCAACCGCGAAGCGATAAACAGCTTTCCGCCCGCAGGCGTAGCCTGGACCGCGTTCGTGACAAGGTTCACGAGCACCTGCTGGATCTGGTGCTCGTCGATGTACAAATGGGGCAGCCCGGTTTCCAGCTTTACCGTGGTCTCGATGTTCGACACGTCGATCATGTTCTGGACCAGCGTGAGGGTCTTCTGGATCACGGCGTTGACGTCCTCCTCCTTCAGGTTCGCGTCCTTGGGCTTGGAAAAGTCCAGGAGGTTCTTCACGATCTTGCGGATGCGTTCCGTTTCCGCATCCACCTTGCTCATGAATTCGATCCGGTCCTTCTCGCCCAGCTTGGCATACAGCTCTTCGTAGGTCTGTGCGATCATGGAAATATTGTTCAGGGGGTTCGTGATCTCATGCGCCACGCCGGCGGTGAGAATGCCGAGGGAAGCCAGTTTCTTGGACTGGATGATCTGTTCTTCACGGTGCGCCAGTTCTTCCGACATGGAATTGATGGCCGTAATGACCGAACCCAGTTCGTCCCTGGTCCGGAAACCTTCGATCCGGTTGAAGTTTCCCTCGGAGATGGATTTGGTCAACTTTTCAATCTCCCGGAGCGAGCG
>JAJYKN010000240.1 GCA_021788515.1 Nitrospirota bacterium
GTCGGGGACCTGACCGCTTTCATTTATTTCCATCACGATTTCACATCGCTCGCTCTTTCGATGTGCAACCTCTTCGAGATCGCCCCGTACGAGGACATCGAGGACAAATCGCCGGACATCATCATGATCTTCGGGCTTTCGAACCCCGCGCTTTCGAGCAACACCCTCTTTTATGAAGACAAGGCCGACAACATGCTCGTGGGCCTGGTCCGGCACAAGGAAGAGGTCGACTATTTCGGCTACTTCAAGAAGATGGCGCTGACCCTGCACAACATCGTCATGCTCAAGAGAAACCGGCTGCCGCTCCACGGTGCAATGGTGTGCATCAAACTCAAGGACGGAGGGTCCGCCAACGTCATCATCATCGGCGACAGCGGCGCGGGAAAATCCGAGACCATCGAGGCGCTGCGCAATCTCGCCGACGAGTACATCTGCGAAATGACGATCATCTTCGACGACATGGGGTCCATCGGGCTCGATAAGAACGGGACCGTGGTCGGCTTTGGCACGGAGATCGGCGCCTTTGTGCGCCTGGACGACCTTCAGTCCGGATACGCGTACGAGGAAATCGACCGGAGCATCTTCATGAACCCCGACAAGACCAATGCGCGGCTCATCATGCCGATCACCCGGTACCACCATATTGTGAAAGGATATCCCGTGAACATGTTCCTCTACGCGAACAACTACGAGCAGGTGAACGACGACGTCCGCGCAATCGAGTTTTTTTCCACCCCCGACGAGGCCCTTGCAACCTTCCGGAACGCGGCCCGGCTCGCCAAAGGCACCACCGACGAAAAAGGCCTCGTGCACACCTATTTCGCCAATCCTTTCGGCGCGCCCCAGCGCAAGGAAGAGCACGAGAAGATCGCGAAGCATTACTTCGACCAGATGTTCACAACCGGCGTCAAAGTCGGCCAGATACGGACGCGCCTCGGCATCGGGGGATTCGAACACGCCGGGCCGAAGGCCGCATCCATGGAACTCTTCAACGAAATACGGAAGTTTTGCAGCAGAAAGTAGAACTTCAGAAAAGAAAATCTTTCAGGAGAAAGGGGGAATTTGGGGAGAAATGGGGGGAAATTCTTTATCTCGGTATTTCTATCCCCCTTTCGCCTCTTAATTCCCCCTTTCCCCTTATCAGGTTTGCTTTTCTATCTGATATGAATACATTCTTCGCACAACGGATTCCCTGCCTCATTGCCTTCCATCCTCCACGTGTTATACTATAGGCGAGAAAGAATTTCACCATGATGCCCGAGACATCAACGATCAAAACCCTGTTCCGTTCCTTGCGCCACCGGAACTTTCGCCTCTTCTTTTCCGGCCAGCTCGTGTCCCTCATCGGCACCTGGATGCAGAACGTGGGCCAGGCCTGGCTGGTGCTGGAACTGACCCATTCGTCATTCAAGCTCGGCGTGGTCTCGGCGCTCCAGTTCCTGCCCATGCTCTTTCTGTCCTTCCTCACCGGTCCGTTCATCGATTACTTCCCCAAACGCAGGATCATTATCGTGACCCAGACGGTCTTTATGCTTCTGGCGTTTACGCTGTCCATCCTCGTCTGGACCGGGGTCGTCCAATACTGGCACATAGTAATCCTCGCCACGCTCCTCGGCATCGTCAATACGATCGACATGCCGGCACGGCAGTCGTTCCTCGTCGAGTTGGTCGGCAGGGAAGACCTGATGAACGCCGTTGCGATGAACTCTTCCATATTTAATGCCGCCCGGGCCGTGGGGCCCGCGATAGCGGGGCTCCTGATCGGAGCTGCGGGGACCGCCGTCTGTTTCTTTGTCAATGGCCTCAGTTTTCTGGCTGTGCTGTGGAGCCTTCTGCTCATGACGTTCAAAGAACCGCCTGTTGGTCAGCGCACATCGCATCGTGTTTTTGAGGACATCGGGGAGGCCATTGCGTACATCAGGAATACGCCCGCGGTCCTCATAACCATTCTGCTCGTATCGGTAGTCAGTATCTTCGGGACGAATTTCAATGTGCTTGTTCCTGTGTTTGCAAGACAGGAACTCCATCGCGACGCCGCGGCTTTCGGGCTTCTCATGTCTTCTTTTGGCGCCGGCGCGCTGATCGGCGCGATTTCCCTCGCCGCCTTGAGCAAGCACGGTCCCAAGCCTATGCTCCTGCTGGGAGGAGGCCTGGCGCTTTCGTTTTTCCTGATGCTGATCGGCTTTCAAAAATCCTACGGATTGACCGCCCTGCTGCTTGCTTTATGCGGCTGGTCCATGATCACCTTCTTCGGCATGGCAAACACCACGGTCCAGTTGAGCACCGAGGACCGGCTCCGCGGCAGGGTTATGAGCATCTATACCCTGGCCTTCGGCGGTCTGACGCCTTTCGGAAGTTTATTCGCCGGGTCAGTAGCTCATGTGATCAAAGCTCCGCTCACGTTCGCAGTCGGCGGCTTGATCTGCGGCATTGTTTTTTTTATCGTAATCATTAAATGGAAGAAGATCGCGGCGTGGCAGAGGGTATAATCCGATGCCTTGCCGGGCGAGTGAAAGCTCAGCATCGCCCCATGATCGACGATATCAACCTTTATCTCAATTCGGACCTGCGGAAGCCGGCGCAGATCAAGATCAATCAGGCCGTAAAATACGAACGGAGCGGAACACGTTACACGCGATAGAGGGCATCTCCCGGAATGAAGTGGTCATCATATCGCTCGCCCCGTTGCCGGAAGGTTCAAAATAGCAATGCGTTTTTTGCCTGAGAGGAATCTGCAGATTGACTCCACGGGAAAGGTTGTCTATTGACCAAAGCATCATCGTTCCCTGCATCACCGGACAAAAAGATTGCCGCGATGCCGTGCATATGTAAAGCAAATGTTGATCACTTGCCTGTCTCAATCAACTTTAGAATCCTGCGGTTTGATAGGAATCTTTTGGGCGTTCTCACCATGCCCCGTTTGGCTGCGCCCTCAGGTGTTTCCAGACCCATCCCTTTGCTGGTAAGCTACCCCTCTAACAACGACAGGATTTGTCTCGTGACACTCCAAGTGATTAAGTATCTGCCTATCACAAACCTCTCCATTCAATTCCCGGCGGATAAGGTCGAAAAAAACCTTTGTGATCTTATCGTCGAATTGCGTGCCACAGCACTTGATGACTTCCCGGAAAGCCTCATCGATACCCATTTTATCTCGGTACGGCCGGTCCGTCGTCATTGCGTCAAAAGCGTCGGCGAGAGCGAGAATTTTGACGCCCTCGCTGAGTTCGCCAGACCTGAGCGTATCAGGATAACCCTTCCCGTCCACCCGCTCGTGATGATGACGAACGAGGTTATCGATGTTTTTCCAGGGGAACTTGATCTTTGAAAGGATATCATACGATATCCGGGGATGCTTCTGTATTTCGCTGAGTTCAACGGCTGATAGTTTTTCTCCCTTCTTAATGACTTTGGTGTCAATAATGATTTTCCCGATGTCGTGAAGCAGCCCCGCCACATAAATGCCCTCCACATCCTTTTTCTTCCATCCCAGTTCCTTTGCTATGGCGACAGCATAACTCGCCACGCGGTAGGAATGGTCTTTCGTATATCCATCCTTGGCGTCGATCGCAGCGGCGAATGCCTGGATGGTATCATTGTAGATCCGCTGCATGTTTCTATAGAGTCGCCGGTTTTCGGCGGCTTTCTTGGCAAGCTCTCGGAACAACTGCGCATTACTCAGCGTTATTGCCATTTGTTGCGCTATGACCTTGAGAACGTTCTTTTCTTCCTGCCGGTAAGGCGCTCCCCCGAGTTTCCTGCCGAGGGAGATGGCCCCGATAAGTTCCCCTTTTGCAAAGAGCGGAAGAAATATTTTTGTTTGCAGTTTGGTAAAGATGACAGAATTCTGCTTGAAAAAAACGATTTTGGGGAATTCCCGTGCCGCATGCGGATCATTCATTCTGAAAGACTTGATATGCTCAGCCTGAACACTCAGATGGATCCCCTCGTGATTCTTTTCCCGGTAGCCCTTTTCGACGATCAGGTCAAGCATACCGCGCTGACGGTTGTGTACAAACAGAGCT
>JAJYKN010000241.1 GCA_021788515.1 Nitrospirota bacterium
AAAAGTATTCAAAAGCAGGCCCACGCTGGAAGGGGCGGGAGTGCATCTGAGGCGGGTTTTCGGCAACGCTGAGGTCCCGCTCTTCGACCCGTTCCTGCTGCTCGATGATTTTCGCAATACCGATCCCTATCAATAGATCAAAGGCTTTCCCTGGCACCCCCATCGCGGGATTGAGACGATCACCTATGTGCTGAAGGGAGACGTGGAGCATGGTGACAGCATGGGAAACAAGGGCGTCATCTCCTCGGGCGATACTCAGTGGATGACCGCTGGAAACGGCATCATCCATCAGGAAATGCCCCAGGGGGACGACAACGGCGTGATGGAGGGTTTTCAGCTCTGGGCAAACCTGCCGAAGTCGCACAAGATGATGGATCCCCGGTACCGGGACATTAAAAGCTCCCAGGTCCCGGAACTGGTGACGAAGAACGGAGCCAGAATCAAAGTGATCTGCGGAACGGTGGAGGGGAAGCAGGGGCCTGTCAGGGACGTTATCATTGACCCGGAATATCTCGACATCACCCTCCCCGCCCTCTCCGAGTTTGTGCATGCAACCAGGCGCGGCCACACGGTCTTTGCCTATGTGATCGGGGGCAAAGGCGTTTTCTGCAATGAGAAGAACCCCTTTGCCTATGACGCCACAGGGGAGAACTATTTCGATATGGAGCGCGATTATTTCATTCACAATGGAACGGCAGTGCTCTTTGACGACGGCGATCAGGTGACGGTTGCAGCACAGGGCGAACCGGTCCGTTTCCTGCTCATATCAGGCAAGCCCATCAACGAACCCGTTGCCTGGTACGGCCCTATCGTGATGAATACGGAAGAGGAGCTTCAGACGGCATTTGACGAGTACCGGAACGGGACGTTCATAAAGCATCACAAGCCGTAAGCACGTGGCTCCGGTCCCGACGGCAGGGGGAAGTCGTAATTCAGCCGCTCATACGGTGCTGCGGCACTTTTTATGCGAGCTCGCAGAGCACGTCGCTATCGGTGAGCGTCTTGAATTCCCTGTAGTAGGCTGCGAGCGAGAAGAACGGTTCCGCGTCATTTACGAGGGTGACGATTGCGGCAACATCCCTGTCCGCGGCAAGCATGCGGACGGCGCTGTCCGATGCGATCGGAGCTGCCACGATGACGGCGCGGGGCCTGCGTTTTTTTACAAAGTTGACGGCGGCAAGCATGCTGTAGCCCGAGGCAAGCCCGTCGTCAACCAGGATCACGCTCCTGTTCTCCAGCTCCGGATAGGGCTTCCCCTGCCGGTATAACTGCTCCCGCCTTTCAGCTTCCTGCCGCACCAGCGACGTGGCGATCTCCAACTCCCGCTCCGACAGCTCCAGCCGGTGCACCAGCGGCATGTTCAGCGCCAGCGTTCCGTCCATGGCCACGACGCCGTAGCTCGCTTCGGGACTCCAGGGGATCGGGATCTTCATGAGCGGAATAACGTCGAGTGTGCAGACAAGGACGTTCGACACGGCACGGCCTACGGGCACGCCCCCCCGGGGAAGCGCGAGCACCAGCGGGTCGATGAGGCCCAGGCTCTTCAACTCCTGCGCCAGCTTTTTACCGGCCTGTGTGCGGTCCTGGAAGATCATTGTACCAACCCTGCCTTATCCAGCCTCGACCTTTTTCGAAAATCTCGTATATTATAGCACGCCCGAAAAGTCCATTATACAATAATGATACATTCGAAAAAAGTCAAAATCCACCGCGGAGGCGCAGAGACGCAGAGAAAAAGACTTTACAAATTGAATGGTTCTCTCGGCGTTCTCTGCGGCTCTGCGGTTAAATCCGACTTTATACGAGATCATCAATAATCGAACAGAATCTTTTGAATGGGCATCAACGTCGTGGTATAATGCGCCCATCGGCAGGAAATGACATCTTGGGAAAGAGGAAGGGAACTCATGAAAACAAAAGAACGTCGGGATTTCAACAAAGAAGCGGCGCAGTGGGACGCAAACCCGGGGAGGGTCAAGCTTGCGAATGACGTGGCGGACTCGATCATCAGGGAAATGGCGCCCACGCAGGACATGGACGTGCTCGACTTCGGGTGCGGCACCGGCCTGGTAACGCTCAGGCTCCAGCCGCTGGTACGGACCATCACGGGCGCGGACAGCGCCGAGGGCATGCTCGGGGTGCTGGAAGGGAAGGTGGCGTCCCAGGGCCTCACGAACGTGCGGACCCAGCACGTTGATTTTGAAAAGGGCGGTCGCGTCCACGGCGTCTTTCATCTCATCGTGAGCAGCATGACGCTCCACCACGTGCCGGACCCGGCAGCGCTGTTCCGGCAATGGCAGGAGCTTCTCGTTCCCGGGGGCCGGGTGTGCTTCGCTGATCTCGATGCCGAGGACGGCTCGTTCCACGGCGACAACACCGGGGTCTTTCATCTCGGCTTCGACCGGGACCGGCTGAAGACGCTGCTCCAGGAAGCCGGTTTTCACGACATCGGAGATACCACGGCAGCCACGATGACGAAGGACGTTGAGGGGAAAGGGAAGCGCGCGTTCCCGGTGTTTCTGATCACGGCGAGGAAGTAGGATTGCCTTTCTCCGTTCGTCTTGAATGCTCTGCTGAGCTTGCCGAAGCATTGCCGACGGATGAATGGGATGTGCAGGAGAGGCCTGTCGAAGGAGAAGTCATTTAGAATTAATGCTGGACTCAGTCATCTCACAATTTTCCGTACCCGGAACGCTCCTGAAAACCGGGCGCTTCGGCTCCGGCCTGATCAACGACACATATTTGTGCGAGTTCAGCGACAGCGGCGCCCTGCGCAAATACATTCTTCAGCGCATCAATACGTCGGTGTTCACCCGTCCCGACCAGGTGATGGAAAACGTGGAGCTGGTTACGGCGCATATCGCGAAAAAGCTGCGTGCCGAAGGCATTGCGGACCCCTACACGGTCACGCCGGCGCTCGTCCACACGCGGCATCACCGGTCCTCCTTTCGCGACAAATCGGGGGCCTACTGGCGGATGTTCCACTTCATCGAGTCCGGCCTGGTGCTGGATGCGGTCGCCGGCGCAAAGCACGCTTACGAAGTGGGCCGCGGGCTCGGACGGTTCCAGGCCCTGGTTTCCGACCTGCCGGCGGACAGCCTGCATGACACGCTTCCCGGGTTCCATGTTACGCCGAGATATCTTGCCGAGTTCGATGCCGCGCTTGCGGCGGATGTAAGAAATCGGGCCTCCGGGATTGTTGTTGAACGCGAATTCGTCGGGGAGAGAAGGTCCCTGGCGCCAAGGCTGACGGACCTCATCGCGTCAAAAGAAATTCCGCTGCGGGTCGTGCACAACGATCCCAAGGTGAACAACGTCATGGTCCGTGCCGCAACCGGCGAAGCGCTGTGCATGCTCGACCTGGACACGGTAAAGCCGGGGATCGTGCACTTCGATTTCGGCGACTGCGTGCGGTCCGCTGCCAATCCCGCGGGAGAGGACGCGCAGGACCTCGAAACTGTCGGGCTCGACCCGGCCCTCTTCGAGGCGATAACGGCAGGCTATCTGCAGGAAGCCGGCGGGTTCCTTACGCAGGCCGAGATCGCCTTACTGCCTTTGTCGGTAAAGGTCATCACCTTTGAGCTCGGCATCCGCTTCCTGGCCGATTATCTCCAGGGCGACACTTATTTCAAGATCAAGAACCCTCTCCACAATCTTCACCGCGCACGGGTGCAGTTCAAACTGCTCCAAAGCATCGAGGCAGCAGAAGAGCGCATGGCCGACCTTGTCGCGCAACATCCTTTCTCTCGCTGACCTTTCCTTGTTCCGCCTTGTGCTATAATTCCCGCAGGCACTTCATCCTGGAACAGGGAGGCGGACCATGAAGAGAGTTAAACTTTTTGCAGCAGCGGTAATTGCAATGATGGTGCTGGTGACCGGCTGCGTGTACACCCACGTGCTGACGCCCTATGACACGAACCTGAACAAGACGGTCCTTGGCCAGAAAACGGGCAAGGCAGCCATGCATTCCGTGCTGTGGCTCGTCGCCTGGGGAGATGCAAGCACGGAAGCGGCAGCCAAAGA
>JAJYKN010000242.1 GCA_021788515.1 Nitrospirota bacterium
TCTGCGCCTTTACGATACCGTACACGATCGAGAGGCCGAGACCAGTCCCTTTTCCCGTTTCCTTGGTGGTGAAGAAGGGTTCGAAGATCCGCGCCCGTGTCAGCTCATCCATGCCCATTCCCGTGTCGCTCACCGACACGACCGCGTATTCCCCGGTTTCTCCGTAACCGTGGTGAGAAATGTACTGTTCGTCGATGTTCGCGAGCTCCGTAGCAAGGGTGAAGCATCCACCTGAAGGCATGGCGTCCCTGGCGTTCGTCGCGAGGTTCATCAGCAGTTGTTCCAGCTGGCCCGAATCAGCGAGGATTGTAGGACCGGGATCGCAGAGGTCGGTCCGCAGCTCAATGTCTTCGCCGATCAGGCGCGCGAGCAGCTTCTGGACCCTGGTGATGATCTCGTTCAGGGCCACGGGCCGCGGGTTGATGATCTGTTTCCTGCTGAACGCCAGCAGGCTGTGGGTGAGGCCTGCGGCGCGTTCGGAGGCGGCCAGCATGTGGTCGAGGTACTCCCGGTTCGGATCGGAATCTTTCAACTTCATGCGCATGACGTTTCCGTAGCCGATGATGGCCGTCAGGATATTGTTGAAATCGTGGGCAATGCCGCCCGCGAGGGTCCCGACGGCCTCCATTTTCTGGGAGTGCAGGAGCTGGGCGTGCAACGATTTCTTTTCTTCGGTTTCCCGCTGAATGTCCTCCAGCGCCTTGGACAATGCGGCATTGGCCCGGGCAAGGTGTGCGGCGCGCTCGGCCACTTGTATCTCCAGGTCCTTCTGTTTCAGCCCCGCCTGGCGCCGCGCCGCCTCCAGGGCGACGACCATCTCGTTAAAGTTCTCCTCCAGCTCCCCGATCTCGTCGGTCCTTCCCGATTTTGCCAGGACCGCGAACCGGCCTGCCGTGATGGCTTTGGTGTTATTCATAAGTTTGGAGATGGGGGAGGTGAGCTGTTTCCCTATCCAATAGGCGATGGCGAGCATGATTGCGAGCGTGACGAACCCCATCAGGAACGTCCGCTGCCGGATGGCCATGATTTCGCTGAAGGCTTCATCGCGGTCGATCTTGGTCTCGACGCCCCATCCCAGGTCGGGAATGTACCGGTACGCGCCGACGACAACCTTGCCCCGGTAATCGATTCCCCTGTCGAGCCCCTCGTTGCCGGCAGTGGCGATCCTGGCAAGTTTCCGGTATTCGTCGCCGAACATGGCGTACCCATCGATGGGAAGGGGCGGGTATCTCAGGGGACTGATATAGGAGATCAACTTGCCGCTCCGCCTCACGAGCAGGGTTTCTCCGGTCCGGCCGAGGCCGGTGTAGTCGGTGAAGCTGGGGAACAGCGTGTCCGCCAGGCTGATGCTGCTGACGATGACCGCAGACACGACGCCCTTTTCATCTTTTATCCCTATACCGATGCCAATGTCACCGCTGCTGATGTTGTTCTGCAGAACAAGGGAGCTTCCCCAGGTGAACGCTTTTGCGTGGAAAGGGACCAATGCCACGTATCCGGAGGAAGAGGCAATGCCGGTCTTGTTGTATTGATTTTCCGAGGACACCAGAACGGCTCCCTTCAGGGAAACGATTTCGAGTTTCCGGTATCCCGGATAGACCTGCTGAAAGGAGTTGAGCCTGGAGAAAAGATACTGGGAGGCTGTTTTTCGAACACGGGGAGCGCTCGACGGGTCGAGCAGCACGGCGACATACTTTTTGACATAAGCTCCTGCCGCCAGATTTTTCAAATCGTCTTTGCGCTCATTCAGATAACCGACGACGAGTTCTTTTTTCAAGTCCGCGATCGCATTGAGCTGGGAGTAAAGCCGGTTCTCGACCGCCCGTTTCTCGTATTCATAACTGACGACGCCGAGCACTATGGTGACGGCGGTCACGACGATGAATACGCCCGCGGCGAACTTGAATTTTAGACTGTTTACGAGCCTCATGGAAGGATCCTGGATGCCGCAGGTCTCCTGCTTTTCAACACACGCGATAAGAGCCGCGTGTCGATGTTCGCCCTGACGTCGTCCCACGTTTTATCCCGGGGAATGGCGCCTTCCCGCCGGAGAAATTCAAATTCCTTCCGCAGCGCGCCGTCGTCCGCCAGTATTTCCCGGTCCATCACCGTTTCATAGGCCTCGACATTGCTCAGCAGGTCCTCGGCGCAAAGGCTGTCCAGCACCGAGATATAGTTGCCGAGCGGCAGGGGCATGACCTTTGCGGACTCTTCGTTGACCCAGCGGCTGGCGCGGTTTATGTGGCGGTCCGATTCCTGCAGCCAGGCGACGGCCCGGAACTGAGCCTCAATGAGGGCCTGGATCGCGCGCGGGTGGCGCGCGGCGTACTCCTTCCGCATGCTCAGAAAGCCGTAGGTGGAGTAGGACCGGTTTATCGTATGGAGCGTCGGATCGAGCCTGGTATAAACGGTGGCCATGGGCTCGAACGTGGTAAGAGCATCGAGCTTTCGCTGTTCGATGGCCTCGAACATGTCCCGGGTGTCCATCGGCACGGGCCGTATGTCTCTTAAAGACATGTTGTTTTCTTTCAGCAGTTCAAGCAAATAGAAGTGCGCTATGGACCCGGAAGGGAAGGCGATGCGCTTGCGTCTCAGGTCTTGCACGCGGTACACGTCCCGGGAAACGAGGGACACGCTCCCCTTGTGGAACAGGGAGAAGACGGTGACGCTCCCTTCGGCGGCCATCTTGAGCGTCGGGACATCGCCCATGATGGTCCCTTCGAGCGCGCCTTTTTTCAGGAAATAATTGATTTCGTCGCCTTTGAGAAACGGATAAAATTTCACGGTATACCCCATCCTGTGAAGGTCCTCCGTCAGGATCTCGTCCCGCTTCATGACTTCGACAAGGTGACTGACCGTTGCCCAGGGAGTCGGCACGCCGAGCTCGATCGTTTTTTCATCGTTCGAGAATTGATACTGGCGGTAGAGGGGATGTTCTTCGAAGTTCACAGCCGGGGATTTCTGCGGTTCTTTACAGCCGGACCAGGAAATGCCGAGGAGCAGAAAAAGCAGGAGGAAAAGTCTTTCGTGCCGCGTAAATAATGACTCACGCATACCCGTAACTATACCACAGTTTTGCCCCGGAAGCACCAGGGATAATTATACCCAGGACGAATCTTGTACGCTGTTTTACGCGAGGCTCTTTGTCACGATCTCATGGACGTCTTTCGACAGCTTCGGCGTCTTTGCGATGCGTTCCAGTTGCGCTTTCATCTGCGCTTTCCGCTTTTCGTCATACCGCTTCCACATGGTGAACGCCGAGACAAGGCGCGCCGCGATCTGGGGATTCATGGGATCAATGGCCAGGACCTGGTCGGCGAGGAACAGATACCCTTCGCCATTCGGCTCGTGGAACCGGACGGAATTGGCCGCAAAGGCGCCGATGAGAGCTCGGACCTTGTTCGGGTTCCTGATGTTGAAGGACGGATGTTTCGTGAGCGCCTTCACAATGTCGAGGGTGTTTGGAAGGCAGGACAGGGCCTGGATCGAAAGCCACTTGTCCATGACGAGCGGGTCGTCCTTCCATTTTTCATAGAAATCCGCGAGCACATCGGCCCGTTCCGGCCAATCGGCGTTCGCCAGGTTCGCGAGGCTTGCCATGACGTCGGTCATGTTTCCCGCTGTCCGGTACTGCTCCGTGCAGAGCCTTCGCACGCCGGGGTCGTCGAGCTCCATGAGATAGCTAAGACAGGTGTTCTTGAGACTCCGCCGTCCTATTGATTCCTGGTCCACCCGGTAGGGACCGGAATCCTGGTTGGTATAGTACACGGCGTGGAAGGTCTCTTTCAGCTCCGTAGCCAGGGTCTTTTGCACAAACCTCCGGGTCTCGTGCACCGCCGTGGGGTCGATCACGTCCATGAAGTCCGCAAGGTACGTCTCGGCGGGAAGCGAGAGGGCGAAGGCCTGGAAGGCCTTGTCCGGCATGTTGCTTCCCAGGGTTTTGTTGAAGGCGCAGACGAAGGCATTGTCGAGCGTGAGCTTTTTATTGCGCTGAGCATCCTTGACCAGGTCC
>JAJYKN010000243.1:0-385 GCA_021788515.1 Nitrospirota bacterium
AGGTCTTCGCGTTTCGCTGAAGCGCCGCACAATGGTGTGGTCCGAAGCGTCGAGAAAGAGCATTTCAATCGTGTATCCCTGGGCTTTGAGCGTCCCATAGAGAGCGGGGAATTTGTCCGTGAATCCCTTTTCCCTGATGTCGATGCCGATGGCCGAGCGGGCTGCCTCGTCCGATTGCACGGCAAATCCCGCGAAAGCGGTAAGAAGCGCGAGCGGAAGGTTATCGACGCAGTAAAACCCGATATCTTCGAAGGCCTTGAGCGCCGCGCTCCTGCCTGATCCCGAAAGCCCGGTAACCACCACCAACCGTGTCCCGTTCATCCTGACAGCCTTTTCTGGAGTTTTTTGCTCATGTCCCTGGCGGTGAAGATCCCCCGGTTTTTCA
>JAJYKN010000243.1:395-4011 GCA_021788515.1 Nitrospirota bacterium
CGCAACCTCGATCAACGTCGCCATGTTCCGGCCCGGCTTGACCGGCAACTTCAGGTACGGCACGTTCGCGCCCAGGATCCGGTAACGCCGCTCGCGGAGCCCGACCAGACTATAATGCTGTCCCATCCGCCATTCTTCCAGTTCAACAACGAGACCTACCTTGCACGATTCCGCAGTTGCCGACTCGCCGTACAGCGCCCGCACGTTAATGATGCCGAGTCCCCGGATCTGGAGCAGGTCCGCGCCCAGATCGGTCGCCGTTCCCGTTATGACATCTTCGCTCTTTTCAAGAATGACCGCGTCATCGGCGATCAGCTTGTGCCCTCGAAGCACCAGGTCGAGCGCTGCTTCGCTTTTCCCGACTGCGCTCACCCCGATAATGAGAACGCCGAGGCCGAAGATCTCAACCAGCACGCCGTGCAGGCTGACTTTCTGCACAAGCCCGCTCGACAGCGAACGGGTAAACTTCGAAAGACTTCCGGTTTTCAGAACGGGAATCCGGGAAGACTCCGCTTTCGTCAGCAGTTCCTTACAGAGCGGTCCGCCGTTTACGATGATGCAGGCGGGTTTCAACTTCATGAGCGAGCTGACGAGCCCTCTCCGTTCTTTAGGAGGATGCGCGCACAGCGTGGTAAGCTGGCTCGGCCGGATATGGAGCACGCCCGATTCGGCCCCTCTCCAGGTAGCGAGAGCGGACAGCTCCGGCGCGCTCACCTGGGGAGTTGTGATGGCCCGTCCCATGCCCTTGCGCCCGGCCAGCACCTTCGCGGCGCCGGCCACGTCTTTTACCGTAACCTTCATTTCAACAGTTCGGCGTGCGGCTGGGGATATTTGCGATCTTCCTCGAATATCAGCCGCTGCAGTTCCTGCCGCTGGGACGCCTGACGCAGGTTCTCACGCAGGACTTGATTCTTAAGGATACGGGATATCCGGGCAAGCATTTTCAGATGTTCTCCCGGTTGATCATGAGGCGTCAGCAGCAGAAAAAAAAGGTAAACCGGCTTTCCGTCCAGGGATTGAAAATCCACCCCGCTGCTCGATCTGCCGAAGACAACGATCATGTCCGTTATGCTCTTTAATTTGCCGTGCGGGATGGCCACCCCTCCGCCGATGCCCGTACTGCCGAGAGATTCGCGATCGACAAGGGCGCGCACCAGTTCATCCTCGTTTTCCACCCGGCCCCGCGACTTCAGAAACCCGGCAAACTCGTGGATAACGCCCAGTTTGTCCGTCGCGGTTATCTCTTCCAGAATCAAATCATTCTGCAACAGGTCTCTGATCATCATCGGAAAACCCCATCCCTACTGAGCAGGTTCGATAAGACCTACATTCCCGTCTTTCCGCTTGTAAATAACGTTAACCTGGCCGTTAATGGCGTTTGAAAAAATGAAGAAATCCTTATCCAGAAGCTCCATTTGC
The DNA here is from genome assembly GCA_021788515.1 of Nitrospirota bacterium. Taxonomy (GTDB): domain Bacteria; phylum Nitrospirota; class UBA9217; order UBA9217; family UBA9217; genus JAJYKN01. The sequence continues at coordinate 1,815 of JAJYKN010000243.1, forward strand.
ATAACGGCTTCTTCAGGCTGCATGGGCTTGAGGTCGAACCGCTTCGTCTTGATGATCTGCGGGATACGGTCTTCCGTCGGCGAGGATGCCGCAGCGCCCGGTCCCTCGGTCCTGCCCGTATGATGTTTGTAGTCTACCAGTTTTTCCTTGTACCGCCTTACCCTGCGTTCGACCTTCTCGACCAGCAGGTCGATCGCCGAATACATCTCCTCCGTTTCTTCAGAAGCCTGGATCAGCACACCATTGGATTTTATCGCCGCCTCGGCGATGTGGTGGACCTTTTTCACGACGGACAGCGTAATCACCGCCTGCACGGTCTTCGGAAGATATTTTTCCAATCTGCCGATTTTTTCCGTTGCATACTGTTTGAGGGCGTCCGTCACCTCGATGTGCCTGCCGATAACGCTTACCTGCATACCAACCTCCTTGGATGTAAAAGAAATTCCGACTCACGGATGCTTTTGAATGCAAAACTTCGCGTCCAGAAACGTTTTGAAATTGACGAATGCTGTTTGCGGACGTTATCCCATTCGTTTCCTGACGCTGGTCGGCGGGATTCTCAGTTCTTCGCGGTATTTCGCCACGGTTCTCCTTGCGATATCGATTCCCTGGCCCTTGAGGGCATCGACGATCTGCTGGTCCTTGAGCGGCGCTGCCGGGTCCTCTTCCTTGATCATCCGCTGAATGGAGTCCTTGACCGTCAGCGAGGAAATTTCGGCCCCGGTGCTGCCTGTGGCGAACCCCGTCGTGAAAAAGTATTTCATGGGGAAGATCCCCTGCGACGTGTGCATGTACTTGTTCGTCGTTACGCGGCTGATCGTCGACTCGTGCATGCCGATATCTTCCGCGACGTCTTTGAGAACCATGGGTTTCAACTGGGCAATGCCCTTCTCGAGAAATTCGAGCTGAAATTTGACGATGCTTTCGGCCACTTTGTAAATCGTTTTATTGCGCTGTTCCATGCCCTTGATGAGCCACTGCGCCGAGCGGAGCCGTTCCTCGACATATTCCTTGGTGACCTTGTCGATACTGTCCTTCTGGCTCAGCAGCTTTCGATAGTAGGAATTGATGCGCACCCGCGGAAACCCCTCATCGTTGAGCTGCACTTCATACCGGTCCTCGACCTTGATGACATACACATCGGGGACGACGTAGTTCGTGTCGGAGGCAATATAGGGCCGTCCCGGTTTCGGCTCCAGCTCATGGATAATGATCTCCGCCGCCTCCATCACTTCCTGAGGCGTAACAGCAAGGGCCTTGGCGATGTTGAGATATTTTCTCTTTTCCAGGTCCGGGAGATACCCCTCGATGATTTTCTCCACGAGCGTGCCCTGCAAGTCGAGTTGCTTAACCTGAATGAGCAGACACTCGCGCAGATCGCGCGCGCCGACACCCATCGGATCGAAGCTCTGGATCAACACCAGCGCCCGTTCCAAATCGGGGAGGGAGATCCCCGATTGTTGGGCAACCTCATCGAGGGTGGCGCGAAGGTAGCCATCCTCGTCAAGATTGCCGATGATCCATTCGCCGCCTTTTGCCTGGGCCGGGTCCGATGTGGAGAGGTGGAGCTGCCAGATCAGGTGATCGTTCAGGGTCGGGAGGCGGGTTAAGGTCTGATCATAGGAGGGGAGTTCTTTATCGTCCGCTTCAAAATTTCCGTAGTCCCGTCCGTCTCCCAGCTCGTTCAAATATTCATCCCACTGGGGGCCGACCTCGAGGTCGCTCTTAAGCTCTTGTGCCTGCTCCGACTCCGGTGCGCTCTCGGCCGCCTGCTCCTGCGGCGCCGGCAGTTCGGATGCGGAAGTGCCTTCCGCTACATCCTCATCAGCGTTCTCCGGAGACACTTCCTCCAGGACCGGGTTCTCAATGAGTTCTTGCGCAATGGACTGAACCAGTTCCAATCTGGACAGCTGCAGCAATTTGATGGCCTGCTGAAGCTGCGGCGTCATAATGAGTTTCTGCGAAAGTTTTAGTTCAAGCCGTGCTTCCATGATTCAATCAGAATTCGGAAAGCGGTCGACAAACGTCAGAAGAAGTCTATCATCGATTTCTCCCGGGTCAGGCTCCCGTCTCCTCTCTGCGCCTCTCTTTTCCTATTATATTATAACCGAAAAGTTTCGCCTAGATAAAACTGTCTCACGCGCGGACTTGCGGTAATTTCCGCCGCCGATCCGGCTTCGATAATTTTCCCCTCGCT
>JAJYKN010000244.1 GCA_021788515.1 Nitrospirota bacterium
TCTGCTTGCTGAACCGAAGGACATTCCGATCCTGGCCCCGATCATTCAGCGGGAAATTTTTTACCGTTTACTGGTAGGCGATCAGGGCGCCCGTCTCCGCCAGATGGCGTCAGCGGGAAGTCAGAGCCAGCAGATAGCGCGGGCAATCGATTGGTTGAAGAGTAACTTCACGCAGCCGCTGCGAATAGAGGACCTCGCAAGCCAGGTCAATATGAGCACATCGACCTTCCACCATCATTTCCGGGCCGTGACGGCCATGAGCCCGCTGCAGTACCAGAAATGGCTGCGTTTGAACGAAGCGCGGCGCTTGCTGCTTACGGAGCATCAGGATGCGACGACCGCGGCATTCCAGGTCGGGTATGAAAGCCCCTCCCAATTCAGCCGGGAGTACAGCCGCATGTTCGGCGCCCCGCCGTTACGGGATATCACGAGTTTGCGTCTCATGGCTACGCCAGAGAGGGAATAATCTCAATAGTGAAGATTCCCCGGTGCTTACTCCGGGAATCTTCGGTTATTTAAGGAAAGAAACATTATCGTATTCGCTCGCTAACCTTCGAAATGAAGGTTCGTAGAGGTGTCAGCAAGCTGCGGAGAATGCGCGAAGTGAAGGTTCATAGAGAAATCTCCAGAATTCATGCGATGGCAGGTAGGACGTAATCGACTGTGCTAAAATTGCATTAAAAATAATCTAAACAGGCAAAACCATCTTAATGGATAGAGACATCGTAAAGCAATCAGGTCCTTGATTCGCTGGTAAAAACGGGAAGCCGGGCGGAATATCAAGGATTTTTTTCTGCTCTTCCCAGCGGGCAGCCTTGCGCTCAGGGGTCTGCTCTCATTTCCTCAACTACAATTACAGAGGGTTAGCTTTTCGAGCTAACCTTTTTCCATCGACTGTGGTAATTTTTCGCCGGATTATTGTGCTCATCTCTCTGCAGCTTCTCTTCCACGGTCTTTCACAAGTGCAACGGCAACCATCATAACCGCAAGCGCCGGACAGAGAATCTTTATTGAACGGACTATTCCGACCGCAAGGCATGTATCGGATCGAACTGAGCCGCCTTCTTGGCCGGATAGATGCCGAAGAACAGGCCGATCGCTGCTGAGAATAGAAAGGCGACAACTACCGACAGGCCGGATACGCTTGTTGGCAGTTCCGTTGTCCAGCCGACGATAAGCGAACCGGCAACGCCGATCACCGCGCCGATGATCCCGCCTGCAAGACTGAGCACGAGCGCTTCCATGAGGAACTGGAGCAGGATGTCCTTCTTGCGCGCGCCGAGCGCTCGTCGGAGTCCTATCTCTCTGGTGCGTTCCTTGATGGAAATGATCATAATCGCGAAGATGCCCACACCGCCGACGAGGAGCGATATTGCGGCGATGCCGCCCAAAAGCATCGTGAAGGTCTCTGACGTTTCCTGTTCCGCACGCAGGATGTCCATCTGGTTCTGGATGCTGAAATCGTCGTCCTTGCCGGGTTTCAGGTGATGTCGTTCCCTAAGGATCGCGCCGATATCGCTCACCGCCTTGTCCATGAGCGATACATCGCGCGCAGCGACGTAGATGTTGTTCACGTAAATAACGTTCATCAGCCTGCGCATGACGGTGGTGATCGGGATAAGGATCTGATCGTCGTCATCCTGGCCTATGGCATTGACGCCTTTTTCCTCAAGAATGCCGATCACCTCGAAGGGTACATTATTGATCCGAATAATTTCGCCGATGACCGCCCGATCCTCGAACAGATTTCGTACAACGGTCTTTCCGAGCACAGCGACCCGCATGGAGGCCTTTACTTCATCGTCGTTAAAAAAGCGTCCTAGGCCTGGTCGGAAATTCCGTATGTCGGGAAAATCCGGCGTAGTGCCTGAAACAATCGTGTTGGTGCTTGACTCGCCGTATTTAACCAGATACTTCTTGCCCTGGAACGGTGCGGCTGATGCAATCGCCGAGGATTCTGCGGCGAGCGTCTCGGCATCGCGCACCGTGAGAGACGTTGTATTGCCTGTCTGCCTCGGCCTGCCCGCGATAATACGCACCTTCCCGGCAGTAACGATGATCAGATTCGTGCCGAGTCCCTGTATCTTTTTCAGCACCGACTCCTGCGCTCCCCTGCCGATAGCGACCATCAGGACCACGGCTGAAACGCCGATCACGATCCCGATCACAGCCAGGGCAGTGCGCATCTTATGCGCCCCGAGGGTCTTAAGGGCTATTGTTGTGCCTTTGATTACCTTCATCGTAACATCCCCCTCACCCCCTGCACTCGCGGGTCCACTCGTAAACGCGGGGGCAAGTCCCCAGCCCTCTCCCGCGAAAGGGGAGAGGGAGCACACGCCGTAGCCCCTCCCTCGATGGGAGGGGTTGGGGAGGGTGACGATCTGAACACGGTATTTTTAACTCTTCAGCGCGATCACCGGGTCCATCTCTGCAGCTTTTTCAGCAGGCTGAATGCCGGCAAGTATGCCGACAAGCACGGAAAAGACGAACCCGAGTACGAAGGGCTCCCAGGAAAGCATTGCGGGCATTTTCCCCTTGCTCAAAATGGGGAGGAGCACTGCGAGAACAAGCCCGACAAACACGCCGATAATACCGCCCATGAGGGTAATGAGAGACGATTCGATCAGGAACTGGTTCCGAATGTCCTTTTTCCGGGCCCCGACAGCCCTGCGCAGCCCGATCTCCTTCACCCGTTCACCGACTGACATCAGCATGATGTTCATGATCACGATTCCGCCGACGACGAGAGAAATAAGCGATATGAGCCCGAGAAAAAGATTGAGCGTACCCATCATGCCCTTTGCCATCTTGCTGACGGAGGAGGCTCCGCTCACACGATAATCCTCGGGGAATCCGGGCTGGATGTGGTGCCGTTCCTTGAGCAGTGCGGCAACGTCGCTCTCGATCTTCCCCACCTGGTTCGGATCAACGGCAGCCACCCGGATCAGGCTGATATAGGGAGTATTGAACACCCTCCGGGACGCGGTCGTGTAGGGAATTACGATACGGCTGTCCATGTCCATGCCCATGGGGCTGGTCCCGCGCGGGGCAAGTACGCCGACGACCTTGAAGTTCACGTTTTCGACCTTGATGTTCGTGCCGATAGGATCGGTGTTGCCGTACAGCTCATTGACCACGGTCTTTCCAAGCACGGCGACCCTGGCCATGCTTGCCACGTCCTCATCGGTGAAATAGTCTCCGCTCTCCACGGACCACTCCCAAGCGTCGCCGTAGTTCGTGGTGCCGCCGTAAATCACGGTATTGGTGTTGTTCTCCTCGTATTTCACGGTCCGGCTGACGCGAATAAGCGCGGTGTCCATGGACCGGATGCCCTTGACCTCCTGCATGACGGCCTGGGCGTCCTCCATGGTCAGCGTATTGACTTTTTCATCGGGCGGTCCCATGACCTTGCCGCCGCCGGCGAATACGACCACCGCATCAGCCCCGAAGTTCTGGACGGTCTTCATCACCTTTGCGCTTGCGCCTTTCCCCACGGAAACGATCACCGTAAGCGTCGTGATGCCGATGATGACGCCGAGCATCATCAGAAAGGCCCTCATTTTGTTCATGCCGATCGCCTTTGTTGCAAGTGATATTGTTTTCCCGGTTTTCATAATTTTCTCCTGTAATATCGATAATCGCGTAAACAGCCATGAAACGGAGAAACGGCGAATCGGGGAATCGGAGAAAAAACCATCAGGCTGCGCTTCATTTCTCCGTTTCTCCCCTCTCCGTTTCCCCGTTTCGTCTTTGCTACTTTTTCTCATCGCTCACAATCTTGCCGTCGCGCATCCTGATGATCCGGCTTGCGCGCTGCGCAATCTCGTCGGAGTGTGTTACCATGACGATGGTTCTGCCGTCCTTGTGGAGCTTGTCGAAGATGGACATGACCTCGGTGCTCGATGCCGTGTCAAGGTTGCCTGTCGGCTCATCCGCAAGCAGGATGCTCGGGTCGTTCACCAGAGAACGAGCAATGGCAACGCGCTGCTGCTGTCCTCCGGAAAGTTCG
>JAJYKN010000245.1 GCA_021788515.1 Nitrospirota bacterium
GGCGCAAGCAGAAATTGTCCATACGGCTGCGAACTGCCCGATTCTAACGTTGCTGCAGCCATAAGTTTCATCGGCGATTACAAACGCTTTTTCGCATGCCGGGAACCGTAGAAGTAAAAAAACGATTGACAATTCAGACTCAGGCTGTTATAAATTACGCCTATGCTTCAGGCCACGGAAACGATATGGATGAACGGTTCCCTCGTCAAATGGGACGATGCAAAGGTGCATGTTCTGACGCATTCGCTCCATTACGGGACCGGGGTCTTCGAGGGCATCCGCTGCTACAAGACCGACGGCGGGTCTGCCGTGTTCCGTTTGCGCGAGCACATTGACCGCTTCTTCGACTCCGCCCACATCCTGCAGATGGAGCTGCCCTTCACCCGCGAGGCCGTGACCGAAGGCGTTCTCGAAACGATCCGCAGGAACAAGATCGATGCCTGCTACATCAGGCCGCTGGCATATATCGGATACGGCGCCATGGGGGTCTATCCCAAGGACAATCCGATCGATGTTTCGATCGCGGTCTGGCCTTGGGGCAGCTACCTGGGAGAAGAGGGGATGCAGAACGGCATCCGCGTGAAAATCTCCTCGTACAGCCGCCCTCATGTGAATGCGACCATGGTCCGCTCAAAGACCACGGCGAACTATGCAAACTCGCTGCTTGCCAAACGCGAGGCGTTGAAAGACGGATACGACGAGGCCGTGCTGCTCGATACCGACGGCTACGTGGCCGAGGGCAGCGGCGAAAACATTTTCATGGTGCGGAAGGGCGTTATCAAGACCCCGCCGCTCACCTCGATCCTGGAGGGCATCACGCGGGAAACGATCATGCAGCTCGCAGCTGAGCGCGGCATGCGGGTCGTGGAAGAGCGGTTCACCCGCGACGAACTGTATATCGCCGACGAGGCGTTCTTTTCCGGCACGGCCGCCGAGATCACGCCTATCCGGGAAGTGGACAACCGGGTCATCGGCAGGGGCAAGCCGGGGCCGGTGACCAAGCAGCTGCAGACCGCGTTCTTCGACATCGTTCACGGACGCGACAGCAAACACGAAGAATGGCTTACCTACGTCTCGGCAAAGCAGCCGGCGTTGAAGAAGTAGATTTTCACAAGTGCCGAAGTGGTGGAATTGGTAGACACGCACGTTTGAGGGGCGTGTGGGGCAACCCATGGGGGTTCGAGTCCCCCCTTCGGCACCATTTTTTGTAACGCGGGTATGAGCACGCAGTCCTCCGTCTCGCAGTCCTGAAGGCTTCTGCCTGAATGTGTCCGAATGAAGAAACAACTCCACATAGCAGTTCTCCTCTGGAGTCTCGCTCTCCTCTTTCCAATCAACGGTACGGCCCAAGAACCCCAGAACAGCGGTTTCGGCATCGTTACCTCGCCGCTCGCGAATGTGCATGAGGAACCTTTGCCGAAATCGAAGCTTGCCACGCAGGTGCTCATGGGAGACGAGGTCAAGATCCTGTCAAAACAGGACAACCGCTACCATATCGCCATTCCCAGCCAGGGAAATCAGGAGGGCTGGGTGCAGCAGGAAGCGGTGCAGCTCCTGAAGGAGAACGGACGCGCCTACCTGAACCCCAACCGGCGGTGGATCGTCGTAACGTTGCCCAAGACCGAAGCCCTGATCCTGGACAAGACGGGCAATCACACCGTGCCGCTCTACGCCGGCACGCGGCTTCCGGTGCTTCAACAATCCGCAGACAGCTACAAGGTCCAGTTTCCCGACTATTCCGTGGCGATCATCGACGCAGCGGAGGCCATGCCCGTGAAATCGACCGACCCCCTCTTGAACGACACAACGCCGGAACAGCTCGCTGCTACGGCGAAACGGTTCCAGGGAATACTGTATCTTGCCGGCGGCATGTCGGAGCAGGGCATCGACACCAGCGGGCTCATCTACATCATCTACCGCATCCACGGCATCCCGATCAGCAGGGACCGCGCTCTGCTGAAAACAAAAGCAGAGAGAGTATCGAAGAAGGAGCTTCGGGCCGGAGACGTCCTCGTCTTCTACGGAGAGAACCAGGGCCTTTACCTGGGAAACGGACGGTTCCTCCAGGCAGTGAAAAAGAGAACGGTCCGGCAGGCAGGCATCTTTGACCGGCGGTTCAACAAGTCGCTCCAGTACGGGCTCCGGCTCCTGGGCGCCGGTCCGGACGAGAACAAGAAAATCGGCGACATGACCGCCGACGAGATCCTGATCGCGCAAGCCCGGGTGGCCGGGCTGCCGCTCGGAAAACGGATCGCTTACTGGGCCGGCCGCTTCATCGGCACGCCCTACGATCCCGACCCGCTTGGACTCTACGTGCGAACGAACCGCATCGTGGCGGACGAGAAGGCCGACTGCATGTACCACGTCTTCCGCTCCGTGGAACTGGCCGAGAGCAACACGCCCCGCGAGGCAATCGACAAGGCGCTCGCGCTCCGGTTCTTGACAACAGGCAAGCTTGTTGACGGCCTGGTCACGAACTACGACGAGCGCTTCCAGTACGGCGAAGACATGGTCACGAGCGGTAAGTGGGGAAAAAACATCACCACGGAACTGGGATCCGTCGAGACGATCCCCGGTTCCCGCGGCAAGGCTACCGTGGACATCCTGCCGAAAAAAACTCTGCTGACCCGCTCCCTCCAAAAGGGCCTCCAGGACGGCGATATCGTGTTCTGGGTCAAGGACCCGAAGAAGCGCGCAGTCGAGGAGATCGTGGCGCATTTGTCGATTGTCCACATCAGGTCCGGCAAGCCCTACCTGATCCATGCGGCCGGCGACAAAGACCGGGACGGACGGCCCGGGGGCGGCGTGGTCAAGGAAGTCCCCTTTGCGGAGTACGTGCGCCACATGAAGTTCATCGGCGCCTTCGTAACGCGGTTCGAGCAGTAGTAGCCGCCCGCCATTCTTTGCGTTTGACAATTCCCACAATTCTCTGCTATAACAGTCCGAAGGCTTGCCATTCCAGACGCATGATCCACGATTCATGATGCATGATTAAATGAATGTGAAGCCAAGTATGCATCCTGTATCATGCATCGTTCATCCATCCGAGGAGCCTCTATGCTCTCAAAGGTCATCAGCTCCGCAGTGCTCGGCATCGATGCCTATCCTGTAGAAGTTGAGGTCGATGTGGCGAGCAGGGGGCTGCCCTTTTTCTCCACCGTGGGCCTTCCTGATGCGGCCGTGAAAGAGAGCAAGGAACGCGTCCGCGCCGCGCTCAAGAACACGGGCTTCGATTTCCCCTTAAAGCAGGTCGTCGTCAATCTCGCCCCCGCCGACATCAAGAAAGAAGGCTCGGCCTTCGATTTGCCCATTGCCATCGGCATGCTGATCGCGGAAGGCATCCTGAATCAGGAGCAGGTCTCCGGTTACCTCATCGTGGGCGAGCTCTCGCTCGACGGGAGGGTCAAACCGGTCCGGGGCGCGCTTTCGATGGCCGTGCTTGCGAAAAAAGCGGGCTACCGCGGCATGGTGATCCCTGTGGACAATGCGCAGGAGGCGGCGGTCGTCGAGTCCGTCCGGATCTTCGGGATGGAGACCCTGCCGCAGGTCGTCGAGTTTCTCTCCGGAAACGTTCTTGCCGAGCCGGTGCGGATCAATGTGCAGAGCGCCTTCGAAACCTATTCGGCATACCAGGAAGATTTCTCGGAAGTAAAAGGCCAGGAGCACGCGAAACGGGCCATCGAGGTCGCGGCTGCAGGCGGTCACAACATCATCATGATCGGCCCGCCGGGCTCCGGGAAGACCATGCTGGCGCGCCGTCTTCCCACGGTCCTGCCGCAGATGAGTTTCGACGAGTCCATCGAGACGACGAAGATCCACAGCATCATGGGGCTTTTCAAGAAAGGCCAGCGCCGCCCTGAGATCATTCACCGGGTGGTAAACGAGTCCGCGGGGAAGGGCTCGCGCCTTTCCTGACGGAAGCACCGGGCCGACCATATGGGAAAATCCCAGCCGGGCCGCCTCGTTCATTCTCTCGTAAATCCCGGGAATCCTTCGAAC
>JAJYKN010000246.1 GCA_021788515.1 Nitrospirota bacterium
TGAGACCGAAAGCAAGCGCGGGCATAAAAATGTAAAGTACGGTGACGCTCAGCGCGTGCCGCACCTTGTGGCGGTCGAGGCCTCCGGGATTGAAGAACCGCCACACATAGCCCGCGGCAATGATCAGTCCGAACGAATAGAGGACCTTGTTGATACGCCGCTCCTTGTTTTCAATTATACCAGCAATTCCAGAATATTAGACCGTTTACTTGCTGTTTAATTGTATCCGATTTTCAGGAAAGATGCCAGAAAATGTCTGGTGGCGCAGGTCTCCCGGGTATTTAACCGTTCAGGCGATTCCGCTCTCTTTTTTCAGGACTTCGCGGTTATAGACCTCAATGACGTCCTTGCGCCTGACCATTCCGATGACGCTTTTCGAACCGACATGCGTTACTACCGGAATTTCATCGATGTCTTTAAGGGAAAATTTCTCCATGGCTGCGTTCAAATCATCCTCCGGCGTAAGCACGATCACGTTCTCGGTGGCGATGTCTCCGGCGTAAACGATGCGCGTGACCCGTTCCTCAAGCAGCACAGGCCGGACGTCCTGTATGGACACGATGCCCGTAAGGGCGCCGACGGCGTCGACGACAGGTATATAGAACCGCTCGCGCTCGATCATAAGCTCGATCAGGCGGTGGAGGGGCGTCTCGGGCCGGACCGTCACCACGTCGGAAACCATGACATCGGCGATCTTGACGCGGCTCATGATGTTCCGCTCTTTGCCTCCGTGGAGTTCGATGCCTTTCCGGGTGAGGTCAACGGTGTCGATGGAGTCGTGGTACAACCGTTTCGCGATCAGGGTCCCGATGATGGCGCTGAACATGAGCGGAACGATGATTTTGTAGTTTCCCGTCATTTCAAAGAGGAGAAAAATACCGGTCAGCGGCGCGTGGGTTGCAGCGGCAAGAAACGCCCCGATGCCGACCGTCGCGTAGGCGCCGGGCGTTGCCGTCAAATGGGGGAACAGCGTATGCGCGACGTACCCGAAACTGCCGCCGATCATTGCGCCGATGAAGAGCGACGGCGCGAAAACACCGCCCGCGCCGCCGGACCCGAGCGTAATCGATGTGGCCACGATCTTGAAGAAAACAAGCAGGATGAGGATCGGGAACAGCATGTTTTCGTGCAGCGCTTTTTCGATGAAGTCATAGCCATTCCCCATGATCTGGGGCAGAAATATGCCGAGACATCCCACCAGAAATGCGCCCAGGACGGGTTTTATCTGCGGATGTAGTGTCAAGGCATCGAACTCATCCTTCAGGCGATAGAACACGCGGATGTAGAAAACGGAGGTAACGCCGATGATGAGGCCAAGGACGAGGTACAGGGGCAGTTCGAAGACACTCACCAGGTCGTACTGCGGAACAATGAAGGCGGGGGTGGCCCCGTAGTAACCGCGGGAAATGACCGTAGCAATCCCCGAAGCAATGACGATAGCGGCGAATGACGCGATCTCGTAGTCTCCCAGCAGCACGATCTCCGTCGAAAACATCACACCCGCAATCGGGGCGTTGAAGGTGGCCGCAATTGCCGCGGCCGAACCTGCCGCGATCAGGAGTTTGGTGCGGTTGCCCGACGTTTTGAGAAAACGCCCTACCGTAGATCCCACGGTGCCGCCGATTATGGCGATCGGCCCCTCAACGCCCGCGGACCCGCCGGAACCGATGGTCAGGGCCGGTCCGATGATCTTGAGCGCGATGTTCCTGAATTTCAGGAACCCGCCTTTGATATTCACCGTTTCAAGAAAACGGGCAAAACCGTACCCGTTGACCTCGCCCGGGAAGTAAACGGAAAGCGGGATGAGGAGGAGCGCGCCGATCATCGGCAGCAGGGGAAGGAGCGCGCGGCGCCATCCCCCCTGCGCAATGCCGAGGAGGCGAGAGCCGTACACAAAAACGAACGTATGCACAAACTGCAGGGATGACCGGAACAGGATGTTCGCTGCAGCGGCAAGTATGCCGACCACCACCGAAGACAGGATCAGGAAGGTGCTCTCATCCGTACGCAGGCGCTCTGCCATGCGGAAGGCCTGCAGTGATTTCCTCTTCAGGTAATGAAACACGTCGTACCCCGCTGTTTGTCTTTTTCTCATTCCACCGGGAGAGCAGACAGGAAATGTCGAACAATACCACAAACAGGGTAAGATAGGCAAATAAATCCCGGTTCGATATCTCTTTGCTGAACTGCCTCCAGGCGGCTCGCTCTCGCAATCACCCGGACGCTACCTTCTCTCCTCTTTTCCGGCATTCTCTGTAAAAAATTCCCATTTTTCAGCCGCGTAACAGGCTCATAGCGCGTCGACTGTTCCACGGATAAAAAAAGGGCGCCGAAAAAATATTAATTTCGGCGCCCCTGAATGGAGAAAAATCCAGGCGAGGGGACTCACGGCGTAATCGATTACCTGCCCGCTCTCTGCGAAAAAAATGGATACCGCAAGGACTGCCTTGCGGTATCCCAAATGGGATCATGAGGCTTGTAGCATGGAGGAGAACATAGCCAGGTCACTCTCATGGTTACCCGATAACCTCCTGTCGCCAAACAACGTGGCATAGTCAGTGAAACCGCCCCTTGTCGTCTCTAATGACTTACCGCTACCAGGTCGTCTCTGCGGTTCTTCTGCCAGCATGTTTCATCATGCTCGGTGCAAATCGGTTTTTCCTTGCCGTAGCTGATAAGCGATATCCGATGGCTGGAAATACCCAGGGTGGTCAAATACTTTTTTGCGCTCGCTGCACGCCGTTGGCCAAGCGCCTGGTTGTACTCAACTGACCCGCGTTCGTCGCAATTCCCCTCGATCTTAACGTGCGCTTTGGGATTCGCCTTCAGCCATTCGGCATTTACTTTCATAATAGGTTTGGCGTCCTGACGAATAAATGACTTATCGAAATCAAAATAAATAGGCTTGAGGCCCTCCGACGTCATCCCCGCTCTCTCATTTGTTCCCCCGGTCGTTTTCTCAGCTTTCGTTTCAGTCTTGGTTTCTGCTGTTTTTGCTTCAGTCGACGGGGCCGCAGGCGCCGCCACAGTCTCTTTCTGCGCTTCCGGAGCGGCTGTCACTTCCGTTTTCTTGGGACACCCCCACAGAGAAATGAGTCCCGCCAGTAATATGAATGAGAAATAAAGCATGCTTTTGTGTTTCATTTCGATGTTCCTCCTTGGGTAACGATTTGTGATTATCACCATGCTGTAGCATTTACGCCGCATATCGATTACCGGTATCTAGGGAGGGGATTTCGAATCAGCCATTGACATTTTTACTCCTTTAGGCGCATTAGTGGAAAAGACAGCTGTATGCTGTTCCTTAGTGAGACACCGGAGACAGCATTAAGTTTAATGGCAATTGCTATTTTAGTTTCTTTTCATCAGAGATGCGGGAATATATATTACTGGAAGGGATTTTCTCAAGCTCATCGTAAAAGGGACGCCCTTGAACAAGAGCTCAGGATAAGCAATCCTCTAGGGGCAAGGAAAGAAGGCGCTTGCGATTACCATGGCGCCATTGGGAAAAATGGATCTGCATAGGGCCGTCCCCAGGGGTCGTACAGGAACGGATCGTCGTAGTAATAGGGGTAATCGTAGTATTTCGGCTCTGCCCACAGGTAGATTTGCCTGATCTCGAAGACCGGGTAGACATACTCCATGTCGTCGATCTTGCCCTTTCGCGCTTCAAGGAATTCTCCGGCAAGCGTTATCTTCCTCCCTTTCCTGTACACGACAGGGTCGAGAAGCCCCTTCGTTGTCGGATAGATGGCCAGAAATCTTCCGTTCACTCGCTCTCCTTCTTTTTTCAGGTAGCCCGAGGAATCAACAGGCACGTACAGCGCTTCGATCCGGGACCCGGTTTCCGTCAGCTTGCTGCTCACGATCAGGCCGCCCAGGATGAAAAGCTTGCCCTTGTAGTTGTCCGGCGCCTCCCGAAGCTCTTTAAACGGCAGGTCGCGCACCCCCTCCCGCATCAGCTCCCGATTCAGCACTGGCGCACATG
>JAJYKN010000247.1 GCA_021788515.1 Nitrospirota bacterium
TCTTGAGGATTCTGGAAAAAAGTTTAAAGATCTTATCCAACGCATGCGATCCGGGAGGACTATAAATAGTAACAAGCTTTCCTGCATAGGGATAAACGCCCCGGTCTTCATAAAGAATATTCACCACGTCCCATTTCTTGCTCAGAGATATACTAAGATTCGAAGCAAACCGCTCTGCTCCGCCGCCTTCAAATGTAGGTATAATAATGGCTACTTTCATTCTTTTATTGAAACGCTTCTGTCTTCATTATATTTCTGCATTGTGCCATTGTTCTCGGATAAACTTCAAATCTGTAGACTCAGATGGATTACTTGACGGATGTTGAACAGACACTCTCCCGACCCGGCTGATATGAGTTTTTGTCCTTTTCATAGTGCTGTCATGCAATACTTTTAACTTGCTAACACGATTTGACAAGAATGTACAATCTATCCTACCGTATACAGCGGAGGTATGGAATTAATGATCACTGTTGCTGCTCTGACGTCCGGTAAACATGTACCATCCTCGCGATTCCGTGTCAGGCAACATATAGAGTCTTTATTACATTTCGGAATTCATGTTCACGAATTTATTCCGCTGATCAGCAAGTATGCGTCGTTTCAAAACAGTAGAAACTCCGGCAAGAATAGAGAACATGCGCCTTCACCTTTTACGCTGAAAAAATCGATCAAGATAGCAACACGTATTCCAGGTCTCTTCGGCAGCTGGACGTCTAAGATTACATGGCTCGAGAGAGAACTACTTCCCGGGTATCTGACTATCGAACCCTTCCTAAAAACCCCCTATGTATTTGATGTGGATGACGCTCTCTGGCTCGCAAAACCGTACGGCAGCTCCACTGCTAAAAAAATAGCAGAGCGTTCCGCGTATGTCATAGCAGGTAACACATATATTGCGAATTGGTTCAGCAGCCATACAAAGAACATCAAAATTATTCCTACAGCAATCGATACATCACGATTTACTCCCCGAACGACTGCTGCAAATCAGGATACAGAACAATTTGTAATCGGATGGACAGGATCAGCCAGTAACCTCGGTTATCTGTATGATATTCAAGACGTGCTAAGCGATTTCATCAAAATGCACAATGGTGCTGAACTTTTGGTCGTCTCTGACAAAACCCCGCTCTTATCAAAAATACCGTCAGATCGCATGAGATATATCAAGTGGTCTGAACAATCCGAGGTCGAAACAGTTCAGCAGATGGATGTTGGCCTCATGCCTCTTCCTTCCAATGAATGGACCCTTGGCAAATGCAGCTTCAAAATGCTCCAATATATGGCCTGCGGACTTCCTGTAATCGTATCGCCCGTGGGAATGAATAACGATATTTTATCTATGGGAAATGTCGGTTTTTCTGCAAGCAGCAAGAATGACTGGTATGACGCGCTGGAGTATCTCTACAAGCACCCCGGCAATGCAAAAGAACTGGGGAATACGGGACGGTTGGTTGCAGAACAGCATTTCAGCAAAGAAAAGATCTCAGGAGAACTTGCTGCTCTCTTCAATGGGCTGGTGTAGGAATAGACGATGTGCGGCATAACCGGCTTTATTGATACATCACGTCAAACAACGGGGGATGAGCTTCGGACAAGGGTTACCAGGATGGCCGATACCCTGCGCCACCGGGGTCCGGACGACAGCGGGATATGGATTGACGCCGAAACAGGTGTAGCTCTCGGGCACCGCCGCCTTTCCATCATCGATCTCTCTCCGGAGGGACATCAGCCTATGCTTTCCTCATGCGGGCGATACGTCATCGTTTTCAACGGCGAGATCTATAATTTCCGTCAAATCCGCAAAATGCTGGATGATGCGATTGGAGATATCAAATGGCACGGCCATTCTGATACCGAGATCATGCTTGAGGCGATCAGGTATTGGGGACTTGAAAAGTCTTTGAAGGTTTTCAATGGTATGTTTGCCTTTGCGCTCTGGGACAGAAAAGACCGGGTCCTCTCGTTGGCGCGGGACAGATTCGGCGAGAAACCGCTCTACTACGGCTGGGCGGGCAAGACTTTTTTGTTCGGTTCAGAGCTTAAATCATTACGTGCACATCCGGATTTTCGAAGAGAGGTCGATCGTGATTCACTGGCTCTTTATCTCCGCCATAACTATATACCTGCCCCCTATTCTATCTACAAAAACATCTATAAACTTATGCCTTCTTCCGTAGCACTACTTCGCATAGCTGAACAGCCCGAGCTCAAAACAATGCAGTATTGGTCATTCAGGCAAACGGCTGAGCATGGGATAAGTAATCCATTTCGCGGATCCGAACAAGACGCTGTCATCCAACTGGAAGGCCTGCTCAGCGAGGCCGTCAGGATCCGGATGGAGGCAGACGTTCCCCTCGGAGCCCTCCTCTCGGGCGGTATAGATTCTTCTCTTATAGTATCACTTATGCAGGCACAAAGCACGAGAAGGATAAAGACCTTCTCGATTGGATTTCATAAAAAAACCCACAACGAAGCCAACTTTGCAAAAGCCGTTGCAGAGCATCTGAATACCGAACATACAGAACTATATATAACTTCGGAGCATGCCATGTCCATTATCCCGCGGCTGCCGGCAATCTATGATGAACCGTTCGCAGATTCCTCGCAGGTTCCAACATTTTTCGTTGCCGAACTTGCACGCACGTCTGTCACCGTCAGTCTGTCCGGCGACGGCGGAGACGAACTGTTCGGAGGGTATAACCGCTATGTTACGGCACGTAGCCTTTTGCAAAGAATGGGACAAGTACCTACAAGCCTGAGAAAAGCAGGATCCGGCTTGCTCGCTCTCGTCCCGCCTTCCGCATGGGATTCACTTTTTAAAACATTTTATCCTGTCTTGCCTGAAAGACTCAAGCTTCTCAATCCGGGCGAAAAGATCTATAAACTTGCACATGTTTTGTCTCTCGATCATACTGAAGACATGTATACATTCTTAGTTTCGCACTTCAGAAACCCGGCATCCGTGGTACTGAACGCTGGCGAACCCCCTACACCTTTGACCGACCCTGCTCAATGGCCTGTCCTCACAGACGCCACGCAAAAGATGATGTACTTCGACACCATGATGTACCTGCCAGGCGACATCCTTACCAAGGTCGATCGTGCGAGCATGGCTGTATCACTGGAAACACGAATTCCTATCCTGGACCACCGTGTAGCAGAGTTTGCATGGCAACTGCCGCTTTCCATGAAGCTACAGGGCACCAAAGGAAAAGTAATACTGCGGAAACTGCTCTCAAAATACGTTCCTGAAAAGCTCATAGAACGCCCGAAGATGGGATTTGCTCTTCCCTTCGGTACCTGGCTAACAACAGATTTGAGGGATTGGGCCGAGGCGCTCCTTGATGAAAAGCGGCTACAGCGGGAAGGGTATTTCATACCTAGGGACATACGCCGACTGTGGCAGGAGCATCTTACGGAAAAACATAACTGGCAATACCACCTCTGGGACATATTGATGTTTCAGGCATGGCTCGATGAGGAGCGCCGCGACTAACCAACATTCCGCCTGATCACGTATGACAGTCTCATAAACTTCTATTCACGTAAAGTTGACATTCAAAAGTCGCTTTGTTAGCAATGAACTTACATGGAAATACGAACAGAAGCACTCGAAACATGTCCGTTGTGTGGATCAAAAGACAGTGAAATGTTGTTTACCAACACAGACAGGCTTCACGGGATTCCCGGAATCTTTGTATTGAACAAATGTGCGAACTGCTCTGTATATTTTCTTTCTCCAAGGCCGGCTTTAAATGACTTGCCAAGGTATTATCCAGATAATTACCTGCCCCATCAAGCAATCGAGGTAGTCTCTGATTCAAAGCTTAAAAACAATGTACGAGATATCATAAGGAACACCATTCTTTATGAGAATTATCATTTAAATACTTATACTGATAAATCAAGATTAAAATCGCCACTTCTAAGCAAGCTTTTTTCTTATCTCATGTT
>JAJYKN010000248.1 GCA_021788515.1 Nitrospirota bacterium
GCCGCCAGTACCACGTAACGCGCGCAAGTTGCCGGCGTAAGCTTCGCCGCCATTTCCCGAAAAAGCGGTATAATGGCCGCATGAAAAAATCTGTCGGCGCCAAGACCATCGCGTTCCCGTCGCCCGCCTGGGCGATCGGCACATACGATTCCGCAGGAAAACCCAATGTCATGACCGCGGCCTGGGCCGGCATCTGCTGCTCGCGGCCGCCGGCCATGGCGGTTTCGCTTCGCAAGGCCACCTACAGCTACGGCAACATCGTCGCGCGAGGCGCTTACACGATCAGCATTCCTTCGGAGAAGTTCGTGCGCGAGGTCGACCGCATCGGCGTCGTCTCCGGACGCGACATCGACAAGTTCGCCGACCTGGGCCTCACGCCCGCGCGTGCCGGGCACGTCGACGCTCCCTACATCGAGGAATTCCCGGTCATCATCGAGTGCAGGGTCATCCACACGATCGAGATCGGGCTGCACACGCAGTTCATCGGCGAGGTCATGGACGTCAAGGTAGACGAAGACATGCTCGACGACCAGGGCCAGCCCGCCACGGAAAAAGTGAAGCCCTTCATCTTCAGCATGTCCGACCGCACCTACCACGGCATCGGCGAGCTCCTCGGCGGCGCCTTCTCGCTCGGGCACGAGAAGAAGTAAGACCAGACGCGCGCGCTTCCCACGCGGGTTCCTTCGGCTCCTGCGATCGCAAAGCCACAGCCGCGCCCCCGCACCGCGTTTCATTTCCCCCATATGCGTCAATCATAGAGAGCGGAACCACGCAAACAAATAATCCGTTCTCAAGGGGGCGCCCATGGGCTTGTTTCACAGGAAAATCAACGCGGGGGAGACCATCGCATTCGCAGGCCGGCAGATCACGCCACAATCTGTTTCCCTCGAGCTTCACGTCCCGGGAAAACACGGCGGTCTCATCGTGAACCGCCCGCACTCCGTGTCCGTCACCGAGGCTGACGGCAGCGAGCGGACCCTCTCAATCCCCAAACCAACCAGCAAGATCCAGTACATCATGCCCGGAATACTACTTCTCATCCTGATCATCAAACTGACAATCGCGCGAACCGGAGGCCGTCATGAATGAAGCAGCAACGCAACTCAAAGTCACTACCGCTGATGGATTCCCTGTCGCTTTCGACACCGTCAACGACATCTTGCGCCGCTTCAGCGAAGCGGCCAGCGTCACGGCCGTCTACGGGGAACCTGTCACACACGGCGAGAACCTGATCATCCCGGCAGCCGAGGTCATGTATGGGATGGGATTCGGCATGGGCGGCGGCTTCGGCACCGCCGGCCCGGGAGGAAAAGGTCACAAAGGAAAGCATAACCGAGGAGATGGCAACGAAGCCGATGCACGCGCCCAAGAAGGAGCCGCAGCGGAGGCAGCAGCCGGAGAAGGCGCAGGCTCCGGAGGCGGGGGAGGGGGAAGAGCGCTCTCGCGCCCGGTAGCGGTCGTCATCGCGTCCCCCGAAGGCGTCAGGATCGAGCCCGTCGTCGACAAGACGAAGGTAGTGCTCGCTGCTCTTACTGCAGGCGGATTCATGCTTGGTATGGTAATGAAGATGGCGAAGGGCGGGCGCCGCTGAACGAAGAAAGATGGCGAAGGGCGCCCGCCGCTGACGGCGAGACGTCGTTCCACATCTATAGGTTGACACCTGAGGTTGACCGCCTGCCCGGCTGCCGATATGCTCAGGCCCATGGCAGGCAAGCCAAAAACAACAGCGGACTCCAAAAGCAGATCCACAAGCTCTATGCCCAAATGGCGCAAGTCGCCGCCGGAGCTGATCGCGCTCTTCGAGAAAGCGATCACCGCCGTCCCCGAAGCGGAGACGCGCAAGATGTTCGGCTACCCCGCCGCGTTCATCGGCGGCAACATGTTCGCCGGGCTGCACCAGGAGAACCTGGTCCTCAAACTGCCCGAAGCCGACCGCACGGCATTCCTGAAGAAAGAGGGCGCCGAACTTTTCGAGCCGATGCCCGGACGCGTCATGAAAGAATACGTCACCGTTCCGGAACAAGTGCTCGCCAAGCCCGCTGAACTGAAAAAATGGCTGAGGAAATCATTAGATTACGTATCAACGCTGCCGCCCAAGCAGAGGAAAAAGAAGAAGTAGGGAGAGGGGTTGACCGGCCGCTGATTTAGAAGTCGGAGGCGCGGCCGCTGACCCTCGCCAAATCGCCCAACAAGGAGACGCCAGTGCCATCATTCGACATCGTCAATCAGGTCGACATGCAGGAGGTCGACAACGCGGTAAACAACACGCGCAAGATGACGCAGACCCGCTACGATTTCCGCGGCTCGAAGACCACGATCGAGCTCAACCGCAAGGACAGCAGCATCCAGATCCTCACCGAGGACACGATGAAGCTCAAGGCTGTCGAGAACGAGCTCATCTCGAACCTGGTCAAGCGCAACGTCGACGCCAAGGCGCTGAAGATCGGCGAGCACGAGCGCGCCTCCGGCGACATGGTGCGCCTCGACGCCGGCATCATCGCCGGCATCGACAAGGACACCGCCCGCAAGATCGTCAAGCTCATCAAGGACATGAAAATGAAGGTGCAGGCGGCCATCCAGGAAGACCAGGTGCGCGTGAGCGGCAAGAAGATCGACGACCTGCAGAAGGTCATCGCCATGCTAAAGGAACAGGACCTCGGCGTGCCGCTGCAGTACGTCAATATGCGGAGCTAACCGGGGCCCAGCCTGGGGGACACATTACTTTATTGGCAATTACGGGGACACATTAGTTGCCGCAGTATATATATGGATATATAATATATATCCATGAGCGCCGGTTCAAAAAAGATCCTTTTCTCCCTTCCGGAAGAACTGCTCGTCGAGATCGACGCCGCAGCTGCGGCCGAGCACCGTTCCCGCAGCGAACTCATTCGCGAGGCCATACGCCGGTACATCGCCGACCTTCCCGGGAAAAAGCGCCCCATCGATGACCCAAAGGTTCGCGCGGCGGTCAAATCCATGGACGAGATCGCCGGAAAGATTCATGGCGAGTGGGACGCCGTTCGGGAAGTCAGGGACATGAGGGATTCCAGGTACGGCGCCAGGCGCAGCAAGCGCAAGTGAGATCCGCGGTCCTCGATACCTCGGTGCTCATCAAATGGGTGCACCGGGAGCATGAGGAAAACGTCGATGAGGCGCTGCTGCTACGCAAGGCCTTCCTGGATGGCGAGCTCGAAATCATTATTCCCGATCTTGCGATCTACGAATTCGGCAACTTCCTGCGGTTCAGATCCGGGCTGTCGGCCGCCTTGATGCACCGCTTGCTGGATGATATCTGGTCCCTGGGAATGTCTGTCGTTCCCATTGACAGAGAGCTTTCGCAACTCGCGTTTCACTTTGCGTCGCTTTACGGACTCACCTTTTATGACGCGGCGTTCGTCGCCCTGTCATCAATCCAGGAATCCACCCTCGTGACCGCCGACCGCTCGCTTCATGCCAGCGTATCAGGCAAGGAAGCTGTCATGCTGCTTGCGGAACTTGGTAGCGGGGGCTGATCACGCGGCTTCGGTGGCTGGCTGCCCACGCTTGCGGCTGAGGTCTATTTCTTCACATACGCCTGCTTCAGCTTCGGAATCATCGGATAGTGCCTGAGATTCAGTGTCTTCAGATCGGCATTCTCGGCTTCGACTGTCGCGGCAATAATTGCGTCAGCCAAGCCCACGCCATGTGATTTCTTGTATTTGTAATTGTAGAGGCCGCCCGCTCTGGCAATATCCGCAGAAACGGGAGCAACATGGAATATGGACAGGAGGCTGTCCAGCTTTCCGAGCTCCTCGTTTCCCTTCACCCCCGCGTAGAGTTCCGCGGCAACAATACCGGATAGGATGATTCGTTCGGAATATCTCTGAACGAGGGCGATCGCCTTACGGTTGCCACGCAGAAAGTCGACCATGA
>JAJYKN010000249.1 GCA_021788515.1 Nitrospirota bacterium
GAGACCGGCGCGCTCCTCACGGACGGTGAGTGGCTTTACGCCGGCGTGAATGTGATCGCGAGCGTGTTCGTCGGCTTCACTGCGCTCAAACTCGGAGAAATCATCGCAAAGAGCATTTAGGGGGGGGATGGCCATGGTGAAAAGCGGAGCGGCAAAAAAGCTCACAATCTACCTTGACGAAGGGGACAAACTCCATGGAAAGCCCGTCTATGAGGTGCTTCTGGACATCTTCTTCAAACGAAAAATAGCAGGCGCCACCGTGTTCCGCGGCATCGAAGGATACGGGAGCGACGGGGTCTTCCACACCGCAAAGATGCTCGAACTCTCGACTACTTTGCCGGTCAAGATCGAGGTCGTGGATTCGGAAGAAATGATCAGCGATGTCCTGGAGGACGTAACCTCGATCGTCGAGAAAGGGCTTATCGAAGTAAGCGACACGACGGTAATCAAGTGCTGCTCCAGGAAAAAATAACCTCCTGCCCCATCGTGTGCATCCCCCCGCGCTGTGGCCGAAATAGCGACGGGGCAGCATCATGAATCCCTATGACCATCCAATCCCTCGATACGCAGCTGTTGCTCCTCATCAATCACGGTTTTGCGAACTCCCTGTTCGATATTCTCATGCCCGCGCTTTCGCAGCGAGGCTATTTTCTGGTCATTCCCTTTATTATTGCCATGCTCCTGCAAGGGGCACGCAGGAGCAGTGAACAGAGCAAGACCTATATCACGACCGCTGTCTGGACCTTCCTGATTGCCTGCCTGGCCGCGTATCTCTCGGGGTTCGTGGAGGATTGGATGAAAGATGCCATCGCTCGTGTCCGGCCATGCCGCGCGATCGAAGGGATACGGCTTATCACGAACTGTCCCAAGTCCTTTTCCATGCCCTCGGGCCACGCGATCAGCTCTTTTTCTTTTGCCATGCCGCTTTTCTATCTGACAAAGAGGTTCATGGGCCTTGCGTGGCGGCTCTATCCGCTGCTCCTGGCTTCCGCCATCGCTTTTTCCCGGCCCTATCTGGGGGTCCACTATCCCACGGACATTCTTGCGGGTGCGCTCCTGGGGACCGCTATTGGAATGACTCTATCGCTTGCGTACCAACGGATATCTGCTGAGAAGTTTATAACAAGGAAAGGGAAGTAAGAGCAATCATTCTTTCCAACCATGATTGCCGATCAAGGGAACAAACATGCAGGGAATGCTCCGCTCCGTGACAGGCCCTGCCGGGGTTTTGATGATTTTCAATAACATCTGTCCGAAACGCTCACCCACCGGGATCACCATCCTGCCGCCTTCTTTGAGCTGTTCAACAAGCGGTGCGGGCACATCGGGTGCGCCGGCCGTGACCATGATGGCATCGAAGGGCGCCATTTCTTTCCACCCGTAGGTCCCGTCATATACTTTGATAGCCACGCTCCGGTAGCCAAGCCGGTCGAGCGACTGGCGTGCCCGATCCGCAAGCATCTTGATGCGCTCCACGGTGTAAACCTTTTCACACAACTCGGAAAGCACAGCGGCCTGATAACCGGAGCCCGTGCCGATCTCAAGCACGCGCTCGGCGCCTGTAAGCTCCAGAAGCTCTGTCATGAGCGCGACCATATAGGGCTGGGACATGGTCTGGGCCTCCCCGAGCGGGAGCGCGCTGTCCTGGTACGCCATGCCGCGGATGCCCTCGGGCAGGAACTCGTGCCGCGGCACCTTGCGCATGGCTGCAAGCACGCGCTCGTCCTTTACCCCCCGGGCGATGATCTGCTCTTCCACCATCCGGGTGCGCTCTTTTTCATAGTTGATCACTCAACGCTCCCGTGCCTGGAGATCTCCCCGTAGGACATCTTTTCCAGGGAACGCAGCCGGTCGAATGACGCATAATCCGTCATGTCGAGATGAAGAGGCGTGATGGACACGAAGTTCCGGTCAACGGCATCCAAGTCCGTGCCTTCTTCCCGTTCCCAATCCGGCTCACCTCCGCCGATCCAATAGTACTTCTTCCCTCGCGGGTCTACGCGTTCCACCGTCATCTGGTGATAGATCCGCTTCCCCAGCCTCGTGACAAGCGTTCCCTGCATTTTATCGATCGGAAGGTTCGGGACGTTGATGTTGAGGAGCGTGCCTCCGGGGAGCCCCTGCTCCAGTATCCGGCTTGCCGTGCGGACCGCGACCTCCGAAGCTTCAGCGAAACGAAAATCTTCCCGCGCAGCCAGGGAAATCGCAAAGGAAGGGATTCCGAGCAAAATACCCTCGATCGCCCCGGCAACGGTCCCCGAATACGTGACATCGTCCCCCAGGTTCGGCCCCTTGTTGATGCCGGAGACCACGAGCTTCGGCGTTTCCTTCAGGAGCCCCTTGACCGCGATGTTCACGCAGTCCGTCGGCGTGCCGTTGACGCTGTAGATCGATTCTTTGATTTCTTCGATCAGGAGCGGGCGGTGAAGGGTCATGGAATGGCCCGCCGCGCTCCGCTCCCGGTCCGGGGCCACGATCACGACCGTGTCGATCTCGCGCAAACGTTTTGCGAGAATCAGGATGCCAGGGGAGTATACGCCGTCGTCATTGGTAACGAGGATCATGTGAACGTCTCCAGAGATTGATCGTAAACAAGGGAACTGAAAGCGAACTGAAAGCGATTTGACACAGAGATCAGAGAGCGGGAACGTTATAAACCAAAATATAACAACAACCGCGGATGTGCTTCTTCAAAAACAACCCGCTATTTTCATTGCCCAGTGATTGGTTTTTCTCCGTGATCTCTGTGGCAAAAAAACAGTAAAAAAAGAAAAGCCCGGAGGTTATCCGGGCCTTTTCTCAAAAAATGGTCGGGGCGAGCCGATTTGAACGGCCGACCACTCGCACCCCAAGCGAGTACGCTACCAGGCTGCGCCACGCCCCGAAAAACATCGATTTCAAATTATTAATTTTAAATTACTAATTGCTGTCTGTGCTTACTTCAAGATCTCCAGTATTTCCCTCAGCTCCCGCTTTGCCGTCTCAATGACGGTTTCCGCGGCATCCTGCGCTTCTTTCCCGTTCAGTTTCTTTCTCGCGCCGGCTATCGTATAACCGTCCTTGTAGAGCAGCTGCTTGATCAGGAGGATGGTGTCGAGATCTTTTTTTTTATAGAGACGCTGGCCTGAGCGGCCTTTGTCCGGCTTGATCTGCGGGAATTCTGTTTCCCAGTAACGGAGCACGTAGGGTTCCAGCCCCGTTAAGCGGCTCATCTCGCCGATCCGGTAGAAGAGCTTACTCGGCTGCTGCGGTTGTTGAGGATTCAATGACATGCTCTTTGAAAATCATGCTCGGCCTGAAACTGACGACTTTTCTCGGGGTGATTTCGATCTCCTGGCCCGTCTTGGGATTGCGGCCTTTTCTCGAATTCTTCTTGCGAACAACGAAATTTCCGAATCCCGAGAGTTTTACGGTCTCACCCTCTTTCAGAGTCTGCTTGATTAGATCCAGAATCATCTCTACCAATTCTTCGGCATCCTGTTTCGGCAAGCCGACCTTGTCAAAAACTTCGGAGATGATGTCTGCCTTAGTCATAGTTTCCTCCTCTTCGGAGCATAATATAGAGTATAAGCACTTCAAAGTCAAGGCAAAATTACGCATTATCAAGCGCTGAACCTAAGGAAAATCTGCAGCGAGGCTGCTTATCATCTACGGGATCATGTCCCATATTTAGATGATGTCGCTCAGCCGGTTGCAGGAACAGGGGTTGTGTTTCTGCCCCTCGGACGGACGCGAAGGAATTGCAGAATCGATCAATCAACACAGCTTCACTTCGACGTCCCTCTCAAAGTTGACCTTGAGCTGAATAAATACCTCAATAACAGAGGAGAGAAAAAATTGAAGGCCAGCTCCAATTTTAAATTCAAGGACCTGTCAGGTATTCAGTACGTTTGTGACACAATGAACCTCTCC
>JAJYKN010000250.1 GCA_021788515.1 Nitrospirota bacterium
AACCAACTGGAGCTATACGCAAATCATCGGCGGTCTGAAAGCCGGGGATTACGTCGTTACAACACCGGAGGCCTCAGGGTTGAAAGACGGAGCGAAGGTGAAGATTGAACAATAACAACCCCCAGAATTTACTTGCCTTTGCTCCGTACCAGGGACTCTGAACTTTGAACTGTTACTCATGCCATGATTGAGCTTGCCAATATAACCAAAACCTATCGCATGGGCGAGGTCGATATCACGGTCCTCTCCGACGTCTCCCTCAAGGTCCGGCAGGGAGAGCTTATCGCCATCATGGGGCCTTCCGGCTCCGGAAAGTCAACGCTCATGAACATCATCGGCTGCCTGGACAGGCCGACGAGCGGCGTCTACCGTTTTGAACAACGGGAAATCAGCACTCTTTCCGACGATGAGCTTGCATCGGTCAGGAACGTCAAGATCGGCTTCGTGTTCCAGACTTTTAATCTCCTCCCGCGGTTCTCCGCGCTCAAGAATGTCGAGGTCCCCCTTATCTACAGTGGTGTTCCTGCCAGGGTGCGCAGAGAGCGGGCGATCCCGCTTCTGGAACAGGTAGGTCTCTCGGAACGGATGCATCATAAACCCACGGAGCTTTCCGGGGGCCAGCAGCAGCGTGTTGCCATAGCCCGCGCACTGGTGAACCATCCTCCGCTTTTACTTGCAGACGAGCCCACGGGAAATCTCGACAGCCGCTCCGGCGAGGAAATACTCAAAATTCTGACCGGGCTCAACAAGCAGGGAGTCACGATCATCATCGTCACCCATGACCCGGGCGTGGCAGCCCTGTGCAAAAGGAACATCCACCTGAAGGACGGGCAGATCGTGGGCGATCAGGTGACGGCATGAACTTTCTCGAAACATTCAGGGTCTCGTTTGAGGCCATCCTGTCGAACAAGGTCCGCTCCGGGCTCACGATGCTCGGTGTGATCATCGGGGTCATGGCCGTGATCCTGCTCGTGTCCATCGGCGAGGGCGCCAGGGTCTACATCACCAAGGAGCTTACCGGTCTCGGCACGAACCTCCTCATCATCCAGCCGGGAAAGACCAGCACGAGCGGCGGTTTCCATCCGCCCTCTGCGGGCACGGTGCGCAAACTTACCTACGATGACGCCCAGGCGCTCAAGAGGCGCGCATGGCTTTTGACCGACGCCGTGCCGTTGGTGTTCGGTACGGGGAGGATAAAGTTCGGCAACCTCGGCAGGGACACCATGATCATCGGCACGACGCCGGAATTCCAGCGCGTTCGAAATCTTTACGTTGACACGGGGAGCTTCATATCACAGGGGGACGTGGATTCGAAAGCCAAGATTGTGGTCCTGGGGACCAAAGTGAAGGAAGAACTGTTCGGCGATCAAAATGCGCTCGGCAAGGTAGTGATGCTCTCCGACGCGCGGTACCGCGTCGTCGGCGTGATGCGGAAGAAAGGAACGAGCCTGGGCATGGACATCGACGACGTCGTGTATGTTCCCGTCACGAGCGGTCAGGAATTGTTCGATACGGACGCACTCTTTGAGATCATCGCTTCAACTCCGCGGGCGGAGGACACGGACCGGGCCATCGCGCAGATAAAAGACATTCTTATGAAACGTCATGCCCATAAGGAAGATTTCACCCTGCAGACCCAGGGCGCCATGCTCGATACCATGAACACGATCCTGGGCGTTCTGACCGCCGTTCTTGGAGGCATCGCCGGCATCTCGCTGCTCGTCGGCGGCATCGGCATCATGAATATCATGCTCGTTTCGGTCCGCGAACGCACGCGGGAGATCGGAATCAGGAAGGCCCTCGGCGCGAGAAACAAGGACATTATGGCCCAGTTTATGATCGAGGCCATGACGCTCTCCGGAGCCGGCGGGATCATCGGCATCCTGATCGGCGTGGGACTGGCGCTCATCATTCCCGTATTTATCGATGTCCTTCCAACAAGCGTATCGGCCTGGTCCATTCTCATGGCATTTACTTTTTCCGCCGCGGTGGGCGTGTTTTTCGGCGTGTATCCCGCGCGCAAAGCGGCGCTGCAGGACCCGATTCAGGCGCTCCGATACGAATAGCCTCTCCTGAAGGTCACGAGACCGGATCTGGAATACTGGCTTGCCCCGAGTTATTCAACTTTAAAAACTTGAAGCATACTAACAGAGGCCAGCGCAATCACCACGGCACAGGCTGCCCGGAATAACTGAATGGGAAGGCCTAAGACAGGAGTTATGATCAGTCCCCCAACGACCGCGTAGCATACAAAGCCCGCTGCGGAAATATTCAGTCCTCGGAGTAATTTATTGTTTCCTAAAGATGCCATGGTTTTACTCAGACTAAAAAGCATAATTGCGGTTAAGGCCGATCCCGCGAACCCGAAACCGTAGCGTGCGTAAAGACCAATCTGAGAAATGTCGGATATCCCCATTGAATAAACTACGCCAAGAAAGATGACGAACAGGAAAAAGGGAATTGACCGGATGATGCCTTTTTTCTCGGATTTATACGTAAACAAGTTGATTGCAAACTGCAGCAGGAAAACGAAGGAGAGCATCATTAAAATTTGAGAGGTATAGAGAAGAGCTTGGTTCTCCGGTTGCCCAAGAATCCGTCCGATGAATCTTGCCCAGTCGGTCAATTCCGCCATTCCATGGAGCGTACCGAAAAAAACGAGCATATAGAATGATGAAACCAGCTTGATCGAGGTCGCGTCAATGATGCCTTCCGTGATGAAGTAGGCCATAGCCAGAAAACTTAAACCATAAACAGCAAAAATATAAAAAAGCGGTTCTGCAAGCAGTTTATCCATGCGGCCCTCCTTGGCCAAATTAATCTAACATCGGCAAGAGTTTTTCCAACTCTGTTTCCACTATTTTGGACTCATCTCCTGTTACAAGCATGGAGACGGCATTCACAATGTTCTTCAAAAAAATTTTCCCGTCTTCCTTTGTCATGCTTGACACGTTTTTGTTCAGTTTCTCCAGATTATTTTT
The DNA here is from genome assembly GCA_021788515.1 of Nitrospirota bacterium. GTDB lineage: Bacteria > Nitrospirota > UBA9217 > UBA9217 > UBA9217 > JAJYKN01. The sequence goes on from JAJYKN010000250.1 coordinate 2,982, forward strand.
CAGGATAGAACCCGCGATGACAGCCCCAATTCGTCGCTTGATAAAAAGTTCGACTTGATTGATGAATTCTTCTTGTTTTGTCATTCTGTCTACTCCTGGCTGCAGCACAGAATTTGTTTAATTCGCGCCCATGAAAGTAATTGAGCGGAGTACCATGCTACTTGCTTCTTAAATTTATCGGCCAGCACGTTGCTTATCGCTGCGCACTCGCACTTGGCGAGAATTTTTTTTGCCACAATGTAGTCATCAATTCAGTACTGTCAATAAACTGAGAAAGATTTGTGATATAACGATTTGTTCTTACCTCCACACGAAAGTAAGGTAAAAACATAGCATATCCTTTTTGCATTATGCATAAAATGGATTGTAAGTCAAGATAAGAATGTTTAGCACAAATAAATATGTTTTATCGTTACGGGTCATTATAGGGAGCAACGTAAGTAATGCAACAAGCCACCAAGCCACCAAGCCAAAGTACTTGATTGACATTGACGGGCATTCCGTGATGATCTCATGTTGTTTTACTTTTGCGGCGATCTATAGTACAACAAACACCTTCAAAAGACCATGTTACATACCCCCCCCCGCTAAGTATTTAACAGATTAAGTTTTGAGACGGTGTGGATCTTTGTTATCTCCAAAGATTCATCGGAGACATAAACGGCATAGTAAAGTAAATGCCAGTATATTATATTTTGCAAATATATGTCTATCCGTAAATCTACGGAGTCACCCGTCGCCAAGCAACACCTTTCCTGGCCTGCTAGAATACATGGATATTGATGTTTTACCAGTATGGGATTAGAAGTAAATTCGTCAAATGAACAGAATAATAGGAGGATCGCCCTGTGAAGCAGCTCCATAATGACAGAAAAAGTTGAACACTTTTGATATTGTGGAACATGCAGATGATACCAACCAGGGAA
>JAJYKN010000251.1 GCA_021788515.1 Nitrospirota bacterium
TCACGGTGCCGCTGAAAATAGGCGAACGCATCACCGGCGTGGCCCAGGTGATCAACCGGCTCGATGGTTCCGTTTTTGACGCCGACGACCTCGAACTGTTCATCGCGCTCTGCGGCATGGCGGCCATCGCCATCGAGAACGCCCAGATGCACAAGAGCCTGATGGAAAAACAGCGCCTCGTGAAGGACATGGAGTTCGCCCGCACGGTACAGGAGAGCTTCCTGCCGCAGACGGCGCCGGAGATCACGAGCTACAAGTTCAGCGCCCACTACACGCCGGCACAGGAAGTGGGCGGCGATTTCTACGACTTCATCCACCTCGACCGCGGCCGCATCGGGATTGTGATCGGCGATGTCTCGGGCAAGGGCGTACCCGCGGCGCTTTACATGGCCAAGCTGGGGAGCGACCTCAGAACGCTCGCTTTTACGGAAAAGGACCCGGCATCGGCCCTCCGGAAACTGAACACGATGCTCGCCGAACGGAGCAGGCGCGGCATGTTCGCCACGCTGCTCTACGTGGAGCTCGAAACGCAGAGCGGAAAACTCACGATCTCGAATGCCGGTCACCTCCCGCCGCTGATCAAGAAGGCGGACGGTTCCGTGGGGAAACTTGCGACCGCGGGCGGTTCGCCGCTCGGCATCCTTCCGGGCATGCAGTTCGGCCAGGAAAACGCGATGCTCGACCGGGGCGATACGGTGATCCTCTATACCGACGGCATTATCGAAGCGATGAACGACAAAGAGGCGTTGTACGGGTACGAGCGGTTTGAAGCGCTGGTGCGTAGAAGCGACCCGGACCCCGAGGTGCTGAAGTCCGCGATCATAGGAGACGTGAACCTGTTCACCGGTTTGAGCCCCCAGCATGATGATATGACCCTGGTCTGTTTTGGAGCGGTGAAGTAGAACTTATTCGATCACAATGACGGATGACAAAGGACAGACAAAAGACGTGGTGACGCTCATTGTGCCGAGTCATCCGAAATATTTGTATGTTGTACGAAGTGCGATCTACCCGCTCGTGATCGAGGCCGGTTTTTCCAAAAAGGACGCACGCAGGATCGTGCTGGCCGTGGATGAGGCCTGCTCGAATATCATCAAATACGCTTACGAGGGCGATTACACCAGAACCTATTCCCTGGATATCACCGTAGAGACGGGAAGACTTGCCGTGGAACTCAAAGACTCGGGCAAGAAGCCCGACCTTTCGAAGATCGCGCCGCGAAAGCTTGATGAGGTAAGGCCGGGAGGACTGGGCACGCATTTCATCGCGGCTGTGTTCGATCGCGTGGAGTACGATACCAGCCGTGGTGCAGGAACGGTGCTGACCCTGGTGAAGGAGAAGCAATGAGCGGTTCCCTATGAGGCCACTATGAAGGTTGAGATCACAACGGAAAAGATCACTGCGGGTTTTCTGCTCAAGTTGAAAGGGGACGTGGATATGAATTCGTCTTCCGAGGTCCGCACTGCCATGGCCCAGATCTTCAAGCAGGGGCAGTCGGGCATGAAGGCGCTTTTGATTGACCTTTCCCAGGTTCGTTACATGGACAGTTCCGGCATCGCTACGCTCGTCGAAGGAATGCAGAATTGCATGAAAACCGGCGCACGGCTGAGGCTTTGTGAACTGAGCCCGCCGGTCCGGGACGTGTTCGAGCTCGCGCGGCTGGCCAGCGTGTTCGAGATATTTCCCACGATCACCGACGCGTCGTCGGGGCTGTAATCGAATGCGGAATGTGGAGTGCGGAATGCGGCATGTCGGAACGTTAAGCCGGTTACGTTGTATGCCGCACGCTGATCTCCGAACTTATATTCGGGGTTGCGCGTGAAAAACTTCGCTGGTTATCTCGGCAGGGCGTTCATCACGTTCCTGCAGGACCTTTCGAGCCTCTATTACCTGTTCCGGGAGACGGTCCTCCAATCCTTCGTACTGATTACCGACCGCAAGAAGCTCAGCCAGGCCAGACTGCTCGCGCAGATAGATGAGATCGGAACGCAGTCACTGCCGCTGGTCCTGGCCGTTGCCGCGCTCTTGGGCGTTGCCATGACGGTGCTGATTTCGTTTCAACTGAAGGAAGTCGGCGGGTACAACTACATCCCCGGTCTGGTCGCGGTCGCCATTTTCCGGGAAATGGGGCCGCTGATTACGGCGCTCATCGTTGCGGGAAGGGTCGGTGCGGCGTTTACGGCGCGCATCGGCACGATGAAAGTTTCCGAGGAAATCCTGGCGCTTGAGACCATGGCGATCAACCCCGTCCGGTTCCTCGTGGTCCAGCGTTTTATCGGGTTGCTTTTTTCGCTTCCCGCACTGACCACGCTTGCGAGTTTTACGGCCGTTTTGGGAGGTTTTCTGTTCGGGTCGACGCGGCTCGGCATCCGGCCGGACACGTACGTGCGCGAGACGCTCGACGTGCTCACCTTTACCGATGTTTACTCCGGTGTGATCAAAGCCGGAGTTTTTGCCGTCATCATCGTCATGGTCGGCTGTTACCGGGGGCTTGTTGTCGAAGGAGGGGCCGAGGAAGTGGGCAGAGCGACAATGCTCTCCGTGGTCTCATCGACCCTGGCAATCATCGTTCTCGATACGGTCATGACGGGCGCATTCTATGGATAACGCAGGATTATGATCAGAGCGCATGGCATTAAAAAGAACTATGGTGTCCGCACCGTGCTGAACGGCATCGATTTTGTCGCCGAACAGAAGAAAATCACCTATATCCTCGGGTCGAGCGGCGGAGGGAAAAGCACGTTGCTGAAAATCCTCATCGGCGCTTTGAAACCGGACGACGGGCAGGTGTTTTTTCGCGATATGGACATAACAAAACTGCGGGGGACCGGACTGGACCCTTTCCGGAAAAAGATCGGAATGCTGTTCCAGCAGGGCGCCCTTTTAAACTCCCTTACCGTGGGAGAAAACATATCCCTTCCCATCCGGGAACACACTCCCCTTGACGATAACATCATCAAGATCATGGTGAAGATGAAGCTGGAGCTCGTAGGACTTCGCGACTTTGAGGACCTCTACCCCGGACAGCTTTCCGGAGGGATGCAGAAACGCGTGGCACTGGCCAGGGCGCTTGCTTTGGACCCCGAAGTGGTGTTCTTCGACGAGCCGACATCGGGCCTCGATCCCATCGTTTCGTCGGTGATCACGAAGCTGATTTCGGACCTGAACCGGGTCCTCGGCATCACCTGCATCGTCGTGACCCACGCGGTCGAAGAAGCGATGAAGATCGCCAATAAGATCGTCATTCTCTATAAGGGGATGGTGCTCGCCGAAGGCACACCCGCGGAAATCCAGGGGAGCTCCGACCCGATCGTGCAGCAGTTTATAACGGGCAGCCCCGACGGGCCGATCTCGTTCCACGCTTCGAGCAGGGATTTCAGGGAAGACCTGTTGGTGGAGTAGAACGAAGGCGGAGTTCACCCTCTTATCGAGCTATGCACACGCGGCATTCGCGGCGGGCGCAAACGGATTGCGGAATAAAATCTTCAATAGGACCTGAGGGACAAAGCATGGAATATCGTCGCAATGAAATCCGGGCAGGCGTTTTTCTTTTGCTCTCATTCGTGATCCTGACAGTGATGATCTTCGCGGTGAGCGATATCCAGAGCCTCTTCAAAAAAAAGAAAGAAATCAAGGTGCTGTTCCAGTTCAGTGACGGAATCGAGAAGAACGCACCGGTCCGTCTTTCGGGCATCAAGGTCGGGAAGGTATCCGACATCCGCGTGGCGCCTGAGCTGGGAGACAAGATCGAGCTGACGTTGAGCGTGTTCAGCGATACGGTCATCAGGCGCGACACGAAGGCCTCGATCAAGATGCTGGGACTGGTCGGCGGAAAATATGTGGAATTAACCGGCGGTTCGCCGCAGTCGCCCCTCCTGGAGC
>JAJYKN010000252.1 GCA_021788515.1 Nitrospirota bacterium
GCGGAGTATGAGGACGACTTCAGGGATAAAATGAAAAATGCCGGCTTGCCGGTAGAAAAGGAGTAATCATGGCGAAACTTCCGAAACCAGAAGAACTGTCAAAGATAGATTACACGCCGCCGAAAATGAGCTGGATGGATACGCCCGTGGTATTCAAAGAAGGCATGTTCTGTCATGGCTCCAAACCGAAAAGCCTGGAGATCGTCGGTTTCCCAAACCCACGGGACTGGAGACCGGCGGACGCGGACTGGAAACTACCGGAAAACTGGAAGGAAATCCTTCTTGAGGGGATCGCGGAACGGCTCGAGAAGTACCGGTCCTTCCGGCTCTTCATGGACATCTGCGTGCGGTGCGGCGCCTGTGCCGACAAATGCCACTTCTTTATCGGGACCGGCGATCCGAAGAACATGCCGGTCTTGAGGGCCGAGCTCATTCGCTCGGTCTATCGCAAGGAGTTCACCCTTGCCGGAAAGATCTTCGGCAAAATGGCGGGCGCCCGCGAGCTTACCCTGGACGTGCTGAAAGAGTGGTGGTACTACTTCTTTCAATGTACCGAGTGCCGGCGCTGCTCGGTCTTCTGTCCCTACGGCATCGACCAGGCGGAGATCACGATCATCGGCCGCGAGCTCTTGAATCTGCTCGGTCTGAATATTGAATGGATCGCGGGCCCGGTCTCGAACTGCTACATGAAGGGCAACCACCTGGGTCTCGAACCCCATACCATCGTCGGCAACCTCGAATATATGCTGGACGATATCGAGACCGTCACGGGAAAGAGGATCAAGCCCACGTTCAACCGGAAGGGCGCCGAAATCCTGTTTGTGACGCCGTCGGGCGACCTGTTTGCCGACCCCGGCACGTATACGTGCATGGGATACCTGATGCTGTTCGAGGAACTGGGGCTTGATTATACCTGGAGCACCTATGCCTCGGAAGGCGGGAACTTCGGGTTCTTCACCTCGAACGAGATGGGCAAGCGGCTCAACTCAAAAATTTATGCAGAGGCCAAACGGCTGGGTGTGAAGTGGATCCTGGGCGGCGAGTGCGGCCATATGTGGCGGGTGCTTTCCCAGTACATGGACACCTGGAACGGTCCGGCCGATTTCCTGGAAGTCCCGAAATCGCCGATTACCGGCACGGTCTTCGAGAACGCAAAATCGATGAAAATGGTTCACGTTGCGGAATTCACCGCAGACCTGATCAAGAACAACAAGCTCAAGCTCGATCCGAAGCGGAACGATCACCTCAAGGTCACCTGGCATGATTCCTGTAACGTGGCGCGCGGCATGGGCATGCTTGAGGAACCGCGATATGTGCTCAAGAATGTAGTCAATAACTTTGTCGAGATGCCGGAAGACACGATCCGTGAAAAAACCTTCTGTTGCGGCAGCGGCACGGGGTTGAACGCCTCGGAAGACATGGACCTCCGCATGAAGGGCGGATTTCCGCGCGCAAACGCAGTCAAATTCGTTCACGAGCATTACGGAGTGAACATGCTTGCCAACGTCTGTGCCATTGACCGGGCAACGCTTCCGCCGCTCATGGATTACTGGGTGCCGGGTGTGAAGGTCGCCGGTCTGCACGAACTCGTGGCGAACGCCCTCGTGATGACCGGCGAGAAGGAGCGGACCACCGACTTGCGCGGAGAACCCCTTCCGGGAATTGAACAGAAGGAGGAAAAGGCCTAATGAAACTCTACGATGGCGGTAAAATACTCATCGGGCTGATGGTTTTCGTCGGAATCGCGACGTTCCCCTTTTACTACAATATCGGAAAGGTGGACTCAAAGCCTGAACTGAAAACGGATACGCCCGCGATCCAGGCGTGGGAAAAGCAGTATGGGAAAAAGGAGTGCGTTGAATCCAAGGAGTATATGCGTTCCGAGCACATGCAGCTCCTGAACAACTGGAGAGACTCCGTTGTCCGCGACATGAACCGACAGTATGTCAGCATGACGAGCGGCAAGAAATTCAACATGAGCCTACAAAACGGATGTCTCGAATGCCACTCGAACAAGAAACAGTTCTGCGACCAATGCCACAATTACATGGCGGTTAAACCGTATTGTTTTGATTGTCACATACAGCCGATGGAGAAGGAGGAGAATAAATCATGAGCATGGACAGGAGACAATTTCTGAAAATTGCCGGCATCTCCTCCATTCTGGGATTCGGCGCTTCGGTCGCGTCAGCCACGCATACGATCTGGGAACCGGGGCTGAAACCGCCGCAGGTGGAGCCAAACCCGGACGGTCTGATCGCCAAGCGATGGGCTATGGTGGTCGATATGAGTAAGTTCAAGACCGATGAGGACATCAAGAAAGTCACCACTGCCTGTCATCAGACGCACAATGTGCCGGACTTCCGGAATCCCGACGGGACCGTGGACAAGAAATTCGAAGTCAAGTGGATCTGGGAGGAGCCCTATGAACGCACCTTCCCGGGGTCCGAGAACAAGTTCATGAGCGAGCACATCAAGGACATGCCGTTCATCGTGCTGTGCAACCACTGTGACAACCCGCCGTGCGTTCGCGTCTGTCCCACTCAGGCCACGTTTAAACTTCCCAATGGGATCACGATGCAGGACGAGCACCGGTGCATCGGGTGCCGGTTTTGCATGGCCGCCTGCCCCTACGGGTCGCGGAGCTTCAACTGGACCGACCCGCGCAAGGCGATCAATCCGGCGACAGAGAACAAGGCATACCCGACAAGGACCAAAGGCGTCGTGGAAAAATGCACTTTTTGCACGGAGCGGCTCCAGTTTGGAAAGCTTCCCGCATGCGTAGAAGCCGCGCCCAAGGGCGCCATGTTCTTCGGGGACATTGAAGATCCAAATTCAGAGGTCCGGAAGATCGTAACGTCCCAGTTGACCATCAGGCGGAAACCGGAACTGGGTACGGGCCCGGCGGTCTATTATGTCATAGGAGGGAGCGATCATGCTTGAGAAAGCATTTGAAGGCGGGAAAAAATACTGGGCATGGCTTTTCTTTCTCGGTGCCCTTTCTGCAGTAGGTGTTTATTACTACATCCAGCAGTTTCAATTCGGGCTGGGGCTCACGGGAATGCACCGGGACGTGTCCTGGGGGCTGTACATCGGCCAATTCACATTTCTCGTCGGCGTGGCCGCTTCGGCGGTGATGCTCGTTATTCCCTATTATCTGCACGATTTTAAGAAATTCGGCAAGATCGTCATCCTCGGCGAGTTCCTTGCGATCTCGGCAGTGACCATGTGCATCCTGTTCATCTTCGTGGACATGGGGCAACCCATGAGGATCATGAACGTGATCCTGCATCCCACGCCGAATTCTGTCATGTTCTGGGATTCCGTCGTGCTGTCCGGGTATCTTGCCATCAACGCCCTTGTCGGATGGGTAACCTTGAGCGCGGACCGGAAGGGTGTGCCCCCACCGAAGTGGATCAAGTTCTTCATTTACCTCTCCATCCCCTGGGCAGTCAGCATCCATACGGTCACGGCATTCCTGTACTCAGGTCTCCCGGCGCGTCATTTCTGGCTCAGTGCCGTCATGGCGGCACGGTTCCTCGCGTCGGCATTCGCCGCAGGTCCGGCCCTCTTGATCATCCTTGCGTTGATCGTTAGAAAGATCTCGAAGTTCGACCCGGGGAAAGAAGCCATCCAGGCAATTGGAAAGATTGTGGCGTACGCCATGTTCGCGAACGTCTTTCTTCTGGGGCTGGAGTTTTTCACGGCCTTCTACAGCGGAATCCCGGGTCATGCAAGCTCCTTCCTCTATCTCTACGTCGGGCTTGAAGGCCATACTGAGCTGGTACCCATGATGTGGACGTCAACCGTCCTCGCGGTCATCTCGCTCTTTCTCCTGGTATTTCCGGCTGCGCGAAAGAAGGAAGGCCTGCTC
>JAJYKN010000253.1 GCA_021788515.1 Nitrospirota bacterium
ATCGTATTCAAATTCGGCAAGGACCACCGAGACCTCGTCCTTGGACGTCGAGGTCACGCGCCTTACCATGTCCAGGGTCGAAAGCTCCTTTTCGATGGGCCGGGTGATGTCCGACTCCACATCAGTTGACGCGGCCCCCGGCATGACGGTGATCACGCTGATCTGGGGGCGGTCGGTGTCCGGGAACAGGTTGAAGGGCATCCGGTGGTAGCCGATCATGCCTACGACGGAGAGAAGCAGCACCACGGAAAGCACCAGGTGCGGCTTGCGGATGTACTGTTCGACGAATTTCATGGCTTGCCTCCGGCAGGAATCGTTTTGCTGTCAGCGCCTTGGGCTGACGCAACGTTTTTACCTTGTTCCGACAGGGTCACTTTGCCGCCTTCAACCAGCGTGAGAAGTTTGTTCTCCTGGGCCACTGCCACCTGATCGCCTGGCGTCACATCGCCGCTGATCGCAGCCCTGCCGTTCCCCATTCCGAGCAGCGTGACCGGTACGATGCGGACTGCGCCGTCTTTTACTTGATACACAGATGCACCCTGGTCGGTCTTCACCACGGCCTGGTCCGGAACGATCAGTCCCTTGACCCGCTTCGTCACGAGATCAAACCCAACGGTCGAGGCCGAGGGAAGGTTGAAGGGCGAAGTTCCGGTCAGCACCTCCACGGTTGCCAGCATGTTCTTGCCCAGCGCCGGGTAGACCCGGTTGACCGATGCTTCCAAACGCCGCTCACCGCTTGTCAGGTAGACGTGCGCGCCGCGATGGATTTCAGCAAGGTCCTCCTGGGGCACCTGGGCCAGGACCTTGTAGGGCGAGGTCTTCTCGATAGTCAGGATCGGTTTGCCCGGCGTTGCCAGGTCGCCGGGATCGCTCCACCGTTTGGAGACAATGCCTGAGAAGGGTGCGGTGATGTGGGCATAGCCGGCCTGGGTCTTCGCCACGGCACTGTTCATGGAGAGCCCCTTAATGCTTTCCTCGTAGGCATCCACCGTGGCCTTGACGCCGTCTAATGTCGCGCGGGACCGCTCCAGCGCCTCCTGAGAAATCGCACCGATCTTCAAGAGGGCCACGTCCCGATCATAAACAGACTTCTGGGTTTCATATGCGCTTTTCGCCCCGGCAAGTTTCTGCTGCGTCGCCAGCACCTCGGCATGCACTGCCGTGGACCGGTCCACCAGTTCCCGGTCGTCGATGACGACGATCTCCTCGTTTTTCCGGACGGTGTCGCCTTCACGCTTTAAGATGCTAAGGATGTTTCCCGAGATGCGCGCGGAAACATCGCTTCTGGTGAAAGGTTCAATGCTCCCCAGATAGTGGGCCGTAATCTCGAGCAACCCCTTCGTCGCTGATGCGACCTGCACGGCCGGGGGAACAACCTGAGGTTTGGGCAGCATGGCGATCTTCCTCGCCTTGACGACGACAAGCGCAGCGCCGGCGAGCACAGCAATGAAGACGACGGTTATGAGAATTTTCCTGTTCATTTGAGATACTCCTCCAGGGTGCCGGTCGCCTTTCTGTAGGCGACAACAGCCGCGTTATAATCGTAAAGGGCCTGAGTGTAATTCGCAACGGCCGTGATGTCGGCCGCCTGGGCGAGAAGCAGGTCTACCATTGCTCCGGCACCGAGCCTGTACTTCTCCTGTTCGATGCGGAACGACTCGCCGGCCTGCTCCACGACCCGCTCGGCCGTTGTGACACGGTTCCCGCTGTCAGCGAGGGAAGAAAGGGCCGTTTCAATATCGAGCCTCAGCTGGTTCTCGACGGTCTTGAGCCGTTGTTCGGCGCGAAGTTGCAGGAGCCTCTCACGGGCGCGGTCCGCGTAGAGTGAACGCTCGAACAAAGGAATGCTCAGCGTGGCGCCCACGAACCAGCTGCCCTGGTCGTACCGCGGGTTGAAACCATACTGGTCGATATAGCCGGCGGAAGCGTTCACCGTGGGCAGCATTTTTCCTGTGGCGATCTTTTTGCTCAACTCGGCTTCCGCAACGCCGGCGCTGGCAATCCGGTACTCGGGCCGCCCGGCGCGCGCCGAAGCCAACTCGTCCGCAACGCCAACGGTTACCAAGGGCATCACAAGCGGACCAACAAGCTCCGGTGTTGCGGGCAGAGCATTCGATTGTTCTCCCATCAGGAAACGAAGCGTCGCCGCCGCCGTCTTGAGCGCCTCGTCCAGGGCGAGGAGCCGCTGTTGCTCATTGGCCAGCTGCACCTCAACCTTCAGAAGGTCGACGCGAGCGGTCCGCCCCACGTTAAAGAGAAGCTGCGCGTTCTTGTGCTGCTCCTCGAGTGCCGTCACCGACGCCTGGGACGCCTCGCGGAGCTTCTGTAGCTGAAGAATCTTGTTGTAGGTATTCACCGTGTTGGCGATGATCTCGTTCCGCGTAAGGAAAAGCCCTTGTTCCTGGATGTTTTTTCTGACCGTCGCGAGGTCAACGCCGTTCACGATCTGCCCCCCCTGGTAGAGGGGTACGGTCATCTGAGCTGACCACGAAGCATAGTAGTCGCTGAAGTGGGCCGGTATTGTTGTTGATTGCGCCGGGATGTACGGTACGGGATATTCAAGCTCGGCAACATTCGCGTTGAGCGAAAGACGAGGGTAATGCTTTCCCGAGGCGCTCGCAACCCCCTGTTCTCCGGCGTCCACGTTCAGCCGCGCCTCGGCCACGGCGGGGTTGTTGCTCAGGGCCGCCGTCAGGCACTCCTTGAGAGTAAGGGGCTCGCCATAAGCAACGAGGGGAAGGTAAATCAGAAAAACAAGATGGAAAATTATACTGAATGAACGCATATAGTACCTCGTTAGTCCGTTGCGCTGCGCGGAAAGCGTCTGACGCCTTCCGCCTGAATGATTAAAACAATCCCCACGCCATCTTCGCGGCTATGGCGTAGAGCACGACGCCGATGACTTTTTTTACCTGCCCGGCATCAAGCTTCTTATGCATGAGCCATGATCCCAGGACCGCTCCCGCGATTGATCCGACTGCGGCGAACGCCAGGAGGTTCCAGTTGATGCTGCCCATGGCCGCGTGACCGAAAAAGCCTGAGAGCGAGGCGAACACGACGATAAATGCCGTGGTGGCCGAGGCTTTCTTGGGATCGATGCCGAGCCAGACGAGTGCCGGGACGATGAAGTTCCCGCCGCCCACGCCGAGAAGCCCGCCCAGATAGCCCGCTCCGATACCGAGGCCGATCCCGGTCTTAAGTTCTTTCTTGCCCGATGCCTCTCCCTCCTCTTTTTTCTTCGGCTTGTAAAAAAGCATCATCGATGCCGCGAAAACAAGAAAGAGCACGAAGAGCAGAATAAGAATGTTCTTCGGGAAATACCGTGTCGAGTATGCTCCCAAGGGAGAAAAGACGATGGCAAGCACGATGATAGGCAAGGCCGTGCGGAAAAGGACGAGTTTGTAGCGGATATAGTTGGCCGAAGCAAAGGTCATGCTGATGGCGTTCAACAGCAGGCCGATGGCCATGGCCTCGGTGAGCGGGACGCCGAGCCAGTAGAACGTGGGAATGACGATGAACGCCGAGCCCACCCCCGCGATGGTGAGCACGGTGGTGAAGACAAAGACGAGGACGGCAGCGGCTAAATTGATGGTCAGCATGTTGGGCTCCTTTTAACCATGTCATACCCGCGCATACGTGCTCACCGCAGAAAGGGCAAAGGACGCAGAGAAAGAAGGTTTTTCCGGCGAACAGGGACTCATCCTTTCTCTGCGACCCCCGCGATAAATTCAGTTTGCTGTATAACCCCAAAAGGAGCATTTTTGACGCAGACTTCGTCGTGAGCTCAGTCGAACGATAAGATCGGATAAACGCGGATAAAGCAAGAGAAAAAAATATTTTGCCGCTGGAAAAAC
>JAJYKN010000254.1 GCA_021788515.1 Nitrospirota bacterium
CGCGCAAAAACGAACAAGAAGGCGGCCGTTACCATCATGTATGGTTCGCGAAATCCTTCGGAAGTCCTGTTCATGGATGAGGTCGCGGCATGGCAGGATCAGGGGGCGAATGTCGTCCTGACCGTGGATACCTGTCAGATAGAAAGCTGGAAGGGGTGCACCGGGCTCGTAACGGAGCATTTCGGCAAGGCCAAGGTTAATTTCAAGAACAGTACGGCCTACATCTGCGGACCCCATGTCATGATCCAGGCCGCGATGAGGGACTTGTCTCTCATGGGCATGCCCGACGATCACATCATAACGACGCTCGAAGCGCACATGAAGTGCGGGGTGGGAAAGTGCGGTCACTGCTTTTGCGGGGGAAAACTTATCTGCGAGGAAGGGCCCGTCTTTTCGCTGGAAGAGATCAAGAAGTACAATATCAAGCCGGGAAGGGACAGCCTGGTCTGATCCTCATCCCAGGCCGTACACTCCCGCTTTTCCGGCTCCTCTTATTCGTCCGGGTTGGGCTCCATCGGCTTGCTGCGCTTTTCAAGATAATCGTGGCTGAACGCCGGTATGACTCCGGCCTCGCCGTTCTGGGGATGGATCATAAATCGATAGGAGACAAGCTGGCCGACGCTTTGCATCATGTGGTTCCACCCTTTTTTGAAGAGCGTGCACTCGTTGTTGTAACACACCCAGAGATAGGGCGACTCCCAATCCAGATAGCGCGCGTCCATTTGCTCCATCACCGCCTTGCAGTGCGGACAGGTCGGGGCCTCGGTAACTTTCCAATTTGCCGTATTCATCATACCTACCTCCGAAAAACGTTCATCAAACCACGAAAAACATTATACGACCCCGCCCTCGTGTTTGCAACAGGAAATCCGGCTGCTCCCGGCGTCCTCACCGCGTCTTTCTCGCCATCTCCATCCGAGCGACGATAAGGTCAAACCGCGCGAGCAGGCAGTAGCTGAACCGCTCCTTCAATTTCTGGACCAGAGAACGTTTTTGCCACTCATCGAGCTGAATGCGCTGGGACTGTTTGAGATCGTCCTCGAAGTCTGCCCGGGCCTGCCTGGCGAGCGCCGGGTCGGTGATCATCGCGACCAGTTCGTAATTGATTCTCCCGCTCCGGACGTCGAGGTTGGCGGACCCCGCGATCACCGTATCGTCTGCAATTGCGAGCTTCGAATGCATCATTGCAGGCGTGTATTCCCAGACCTCGACGCCCGCGCGAAGAAGCCTGCCGTAGAGCCCGTGTGCGGCCCAGCGGGTGATCGGCAAATCCGTATGGAGCGGGATCATCAGCCGTACGCGCACTCCGCTCCGGACGGCCCGTTTCAGCGCCCTCAGCATCCCGCCGTGGGGATAAAAATACCCCATGGCAAGGTCGATCGACCGTTGCGCGTTGTGGATCACCTGGCGGTAGGCCTTGCGCACCGGCCGGATCAGGTTCTCCGGCCCGCTCTCCAGGAACCGGACCGTGCCCGCGCCCTGTATTGCCCCGCGAACGCGCCGCTGCCTCAGGAACAGCCTCGGCAGTCTGGACCCGGCCATGCCCCACATGCGGAAGAAGGACCGGCGCAGCTGCGCGACTTCGGGCCCGATGATCTCCAGCGCGTTGTCCCTCCACGGGCGTTCATGGTTCGTGCCGCGGTAATACTCGTCGGAGATATTGAGCCCGCCGAGGTAGGCGCTCTGGTCGTCGATTAACAGCAGTTTTCTATGGTTCCGGAACGGGAAGAGGCCCTTCGAAAGGGGATGGAACCAGCGGACCATGCCGCCGGCAACGCGAAGCTCGTCCCAGAACGAATCAGGCAGGTTCCAGGACCCCCAGGAGTCCACGAGCACCCTGACCGTGACGCCGCGCTTTGCCGCACCAATGAGATGACCGAGGAACTCCCGGCCGGTCTCGTTATCGGCGACGATGTACATCTCAAGCGCGATGAACGACACTGCCCGGTCCATCGCGCCAAACATCGCGGGGAAGGCTTCAACACCGTTTTTGAGCAGCCGTACGGAAGTCATGGAAAAGTGGAGCCCCCTCCGGCAGGAGCCGGAAGCTCCCTTTAACAACGCGACCTCCCGCGGACTACGGCGCATTACCCCCGGCAGGAGCCGGGGGATTGCAAGTCGCGGGATTCAACTTACAAAAAGAGAACGGGAGACAGAGGACCCTGGGGTTCTTTTTTTATTTTACTCTTTTCTTATGTTCCTGCACAGGCATCATGCATTCTCGAAGGTGTAGTCCACCTTCATTTTCATGTCTTTTCTGAGCGTGTGGTAGACGGAGCAATACTTTTCGTGGGAAAGAGAAATTGCTCGCTCGAGCTTCTTGGCCGTGAGGCCGCTGCCCGTAACGGCAATGATCATCTCCATGGAAGTGTAATACTGGGGAGGCGTGGGGTTCCGCTCACCCATGATGTCCATCTTGTAGGATTTTATCTCGCACTTCATTTTTTTGAGGAACGAGACCATGTCGATCGCCATGCACCCCGCGACGCTCAGGAGAAGCGTCTCGGTCGGCGAGCAGCCCCACTGCTGCTGGGCATCGTACTCCACCTCATATCCGCGGTTCGTGCGGCCGACAAAGATCAGTTCCTTGTCCCAGGTCAGGGTCGCCTTGTTCACCTGGGAGACCTTGGACTTGTACGCGTCGAGTGTTTCTTCCAGCCCGGTGATTTCCTTTTCTTCCGACATGAAGTTCTCCTTACGATCAAGATGGGGTCCGGCGTCCGGAAGCCGGGACCCCGCGACGGGGACCGGCGATTCTGAACGCTGCACCAAGTATTATTTTGCGCTTGGGTTTTGAGTTCCGAACTTTTCTCTCAAATACGTCTTCGCCTCTTCTTCCCTCCCCGCCTCCACTTTAAAGACATAGGTCTTCATCGCAGCAGGTTCAAGCCCCAGGGAAAAAGAATCGAAGGTGGCGCGAATACCGCGCGAACCGAGATAGCTCACGAGGTCCATCAACACCGTGTCGTCATACCCCATGCCGGTGTCGCTGCGGAACAGTTCAACGTACACGACAGCATCGTCCGAAGCAGGCCCCTCCGGTGCGCCCTGTTTCCAGGCATCGCCGTATTCCCAATCCTCTTCGTTGCTGTTTTCATTGCCGCGTTTCATGATACGATTGAATATTAATTGACAGAGGGGACCCTGTCAAATGAAAAAAATTCGCTCAGCCCCTGACAAATATGGTTTAACACACAAATTTGGTTGACAGGGACGCGGCCTTAGGCTAAAATAGCATTGCATGATTGAATTGTTCTGTTTTCTATTCGGGTTGGGCTTCAGCTTTCTCGTTTACTTCCTTTCGATCAGGCCCCTCGATCAGCCGCGATTCAAGAAATTCGGCTATTTTGTCTTCACGCTTATCGGGATAACAGGAACCCTTTTTCTGTTCGGCGTTCTCGTCGCCCACTTCTTAAGAAAACTCGGGATTCTCTCGCAGAATTAATGAAAGCATCCCGACTCTGTTCCGAAAAGCAAGGCATCCGCAGCGGCAAACCAACGAGAGCCGTCATACCGCGAAAAATCCGGTAATATTCACTTGACTGCATCGGCGCGTTTCTTTATAGTTGATATAGTCTTACAGCCGCGATGAATATATGGAATAACAGCATGTTTTGAAAGCTTATTACGGCAAGGGAGGTCACTATGAATAGACGTTTGTTGCACCTGTTTCTCGCAGCGGGGATAGTACTGGCTTTTTTCGGCTGCAGTGATAAAAATTCGAATCAAGCTTGTATCCATGCGGTATCGATGAACCTCGATAAGGGCAATTATAATGCCGTCCTCGAGTCATCGTGCGCCAATGCCATGCAGAAAGGCGCGGCCTATTTCGGACTGGCGGGATTCGA
>JAJYKN010000255.1 GCA_021788515.1 Nitrospirota bacterium
TCTAACGGTTCCACCTTCATGTCCAGAAGCCTGGTGACCGCGCCGGCTGCATCGTTCGTGTGGAGCGTGGAAAACACGAGGTGGCCGGTAAGCGCGGCCTGGATCGCGATCTCGGCGGTCTCCGAGTCGCGGATCTCGCCCACGAGGATCACGTCGGGGTCCTGACGGAGGACGGAGCGGAGTCCCGCGGCAAAGGTCAGCTGGATCTTGGCGTTCACCTGGATCTGGCCGATGCCCTTGAGCTGGTACTCGATCGGGTCTTCGATCGTGATGATGTTCTTGTCCGGCGAATTGATCTTCGAAAGCGACGCATAGAGGGTCGTGGTTTTCCCGCTGCCTGTAGGGCCGGTCACGAGAACAATTCCGTGGGGCCGCACGATCATGTCGTTGAATCTCGTCAGGGTATCCCCGGTAAAACCGATCTGGTCGAGCGGCAAGAGGGCGCTCTCGCGGTACAGGAGACGCAGCACGATGCGCTCGCCGAACGCCGTGGGCACGATGGATACGCGGATGTCGACGTCCCTGCCGCCGATCTTGATGCGCATGCCGCCGTCCTGGGGCAGCCGCTTCTCGGCGATGTTGAGACCGGACATGATCTTGACGCGCGACGCGATGCTGGCCTGGTACCGTTTCTGGATCGTCAGGATGTTGTACAGGATGCCGTCGATGCGGAACCGCGCGATCATCTCTTTTTCAAAAGGTTCGATATGGATGTCGCTTGCCCGTTCGCGGATGGCCTGGGACAGGAGCGAGTTCACGAGACGGATGATCGGGGCGTCGTCGGTGACTTCAAGCAGGTCTGTCGGCTCGTCGAGTTCGGCGGCAAGAAAGGAAAGGTCTTCCTCTTCCATCTCCTGCACGGTCTCCTCCGCCTTGTTCATATCCTCGCTGTGAAGACGGTTTAAGGTATCGAGGATCTTTTCAGAAGGCGCGAGACACAGGGTAATATCGGAACCGAGCAGCGCGGCAAGATCATCGAGCGTGGATAGGTTGAGCGGCTCCGACGTGGCCGCGAGGATCGTGCCGTTATCGCGCCGAAGCGGCAGGACCACGGCCTTTTTCGCATAGGTGATGGGCAGTTTCAGCGCGAGTTCCCGGTCGATGTCGCCCAGATCTGCCTGGTAGGGAAGGCCGAGCTGCTGACCGAGCGCTTTGAGTACGTCTTCCTCCGTCACGAAGTTGAGGCGCATCAGGAGCGTGCCGAGCCGGCCCCCCCGTTTTTTCTGGAGGTCGAGCACTTTCTTGAGCCGCTCCGGTGAAAGCCCGGACTCAACGAGTATCTCGCCGAGTAAGAGTCTCACCGCACTCCCTCTTTCGGGGTCCCGCCAGGCGTTGGGAATTGCGTCGTAGGCGTTGTGGATGTTGTGGGCACAGCGTTCGACTTTAATCCCGGGAGAGGCTGTACCCCGGGCGGGACGGGTGCGGTTTTGATTGGAGCGGTGGCGGACACACCCGATTTCAACTCCGTTACGGGCTTTGCCACTTCCTTGACCGGCCCGACGTTAGCGGGAACGGTGGTCACGGCGTTCGACTTCAGCTCCGATGCAGACTTTTCCGTCGCCGTTGCCGGTGCGGCGTTCGCAGGCGCCGTGGTGACGGCGTTCGATTTCATTTCCGATGCCGGCATTTCTTCAGCCTTGGCCGGCGCCGCTGTTGACGGTTGTTCTGCTTTTTCGCTTATTCTCGGCGAAAGAAGAACAGGCTCGGAGCTCTTTTTCTCGATGCGGTACTCTTTACGGAAATCCTCAAGCGTATCGTTCTTCCGCTTGGTAAGATCGGCGGCCTCGCCCTCGTTCTTGATGATGTAGGGAGTGATAAATATCATGAGGTTCGTCTTCTCTACCTTGGTCGTCTTGGATTTGAAGAACCAGCCCAGAATGGGGATATCGCCGAGGAATGGCACCTTCGAAGTCGACGAGATGACGTTGTCGCGGATAAGGCCGCCGATGACCATGGTCTGGCGGTCCTTGACCATCACCGTGGTGCTTGCCGAGCGCTTGCTGGTGCTGGGGCCCACGATGTTCGGGTTGAGCCCGGGGGTTTGCGTTATATCTGAAATTTCCTGATAGACCTCGAGGCGCACATTGTCGTCTGAGGCGATCTGGGGCGTAAGCTTCAGGGTGATGCCCACGTCTCTCCGGTCGATCTGGGTGAAAAGGCTGCCTGCCGTCGCCGCGGTCTGGCTCTGGCCGGTGACAAAGGGGATGTTCTCGCCCACCATGATCTCGGCCTTTTGGTTGTCCATGGTGAGGATGTTGGGCGTCGAGAGCACGTTCACGTCGCCGTCGGTCTCGAGCGCGTGGAGGAGCGCGCCGATATTCAAATACTCAACGCCATTATACTTGAATGTCCCTTTCACGGCGCCTACGGCCAGGCCGTTCATTGACGCGAGAGCCGCGGGTCCGCCGGCCACCACATTGCCGATGGTTCCAAAATTTGTCCCGCCGATCGTGCTCACATTGGTGCTGCCTTCAAGCTGGTTCAGGTTTGCCGCCTGGAACTCGAACCCGAGGTCACGCTGCTTTGCCAGGCTCATCTCGATTATGGCGACCTCGACATAAACCTGGCGGCGTCTGATGTCCAGCTTCTGGATGACGTCCTTCACGGTTTCGTAATCGCCCGGCGAAGCGACGATGATGAGAGAATTCGTCGCTTTGTCCGAAGTGATGTTGACCGGACCTTCCAGGATCGTGGAAGGACTGACCGGCGCCATCCCGCCCGCCGGCGGCACGGGAAGCCGCGACACAAGCGCCTGCATCAGCTTGCCCATGTCTTCCGAGTTCGCGTTCTTAAGGTAGTAGAC
Organism: Nitrospirota bacterium; assembly: GCA_021788515.1. GTDB lineage: Bacteria > Nitrospirota > UBA9217 > UBA9217 > UBA9217 > JAJYKN01. The sequence continues at coordinate 2,804 of JAJYKN010000255.1, forward strand.
GTTGATCTTTCCTTTCCCTTCCGGCGCGGCCACATCCATGACGTGGAGAAGGCTCTCGATCCTTCTGATATTGGACACCGAATCGGTGATGATGATGGAGTTCGTCGTGGGATATGCGATGATGGTGCCGTCTTTGGTAATGAGCGGGGCCAACGTCCGGACGATCTCCTGGGGGTTTACGTAGTTCAGCCGGATGAGCTTGGTCACGTACCCCTCGCCCTGCATGTGGCCGTCTTCGAACACTTTGAGGCCGCTCTGGCGCGCCATTGCCGCGGGAATGATCCGGGTGACCTTGCCGTCCTCGATTGCGGTGAACCCTTTTATTTCGAGAGCGGAGAGGAAGACCTGATAAGCTTCTTCGGGGGATATTTTCTCCGGCGTCATGATCGTAACCTTGCCGGTCACGCGCTCATCAAGCAGGAAATTTCGGTGGGTCAGCTCGCTCATTACTTTCACCAGGGCGCTGATGTCGATATTCGTGAAGTTCAGGGTTACAAAGTCGTCGTTGGCCTTGACGTTTTTCGCATCGGTCTTGCCGGAAGAGGCGGAGGGAGTCGGTGCCGTTTCTTGTGCAAATACCGCTGGCGCGTTCACGAGCCCTATCACGAGCAGCAGGGCTACAGTTTTTTTCACTCTTGTCCTCCCGGCAACAGATATGGATACATCATGAAGATAATAAAATATCAAAATCCAAATCGCAAATCGAGCCAGGCAATCATCCTCTCAACAAATGCTCGATTTGTTATTTGGATTTTGGTTGAAGCTGGAAGCTGGTTTTGGAACCTTTATCTGTTCACCGTATATCGTACGTCAGCGTCTGGCGCTGGCCGCCCCGGATCAGATCGATCGAAATGCTCCGTTCGTTCTTGAGTCCCTGATAGAGCTGGAAAAATTTCCCCGGATCGTCAACGTCCTGCGAATTGACCTTCTGGATAACGTCGCCGTTCTGGAGCCCGATCTTTTCGTAGATGCTGCCGGGAACGATTTCGCTGATCTTGAACCCTATCGTCTTCCCCTGCTCCTGGTAGGGCAACGCCCTCG
>JAJYKN010000256.1 GCA_021788515.1 Nitrospirota bacterium
CTCCTGCAGCGGCAAGGGTTGCCGCGATGCAGGCAGGTACACATGAAAGATCGAACCGCGGCCTGGTTCGGATTCCACGCTGATGTGCCCGCCGTGCCTGCTCACGATGGAATAGCTTGTCGCCAGGCCAAGGCCGCTCCCTTTAGGTTTGGTCGTGAAATAGGGGTCAAAGATCTTGGAGAGATTTTCCTTGGGAATGCCGTGGCCCTGGTCCGCAACGGAAATCTTGATGTAAGGGCCCTGATCAAGCGGCTGCGCACCTCCCGGACCGGAAGCGGCATTCGTACAGGACACCTGGATGGAGCCCCCTTGAGGCATCGCTTGCGCGGCATTGAGCATCAGGTTGTGCATGACCTGGCTGATCTGTCCTGCGTCGACATCGGCCGGCAGAAGGTCCTCGGCAAAGGAGAGGCGGCATTTTACATTTGAACCGCTGAGAGAAAAAGAACAGGATTCCCCGATAATATCGCGCAACGACGAGGTTTTCTTGATCGGCGCGCCGCCCTTCGCAAACGTGAGCAGTTGCTGCGTAAGTTTCCGGGCCGTCAGGACCGCCTTTTCCCCGTTCACGAGCCTCGAATACGTCGTGCTCTGCTGGTCCGTTTCAAGCTGGGCCAGGGAAATGTTCCCCAGGATCACCGTGAGCAGGTTGTTGAAATCGTGGGCGATGCCGCCGGCGAGCACGCCGAGAGATTCCAGTTTCTCAAGCTTCAGGAGCTCGTTCTCCGTTTTCTTTCGCTCGGTAATGTCGCGAATGATGCCCACGGCATGCCAGGCTCCCATGAGTTCCACGGCCGACGTGGAAACCTCGATGGGAAAGTGCGTTCCGTTTTTTCGTAATGCAGTAAATTCAAGCGGGCCGCCGATCGCCGGTCCCTGTCCGGTCCGGACAAACCGGGAAAAGCCCTTTTGGTAAGATTCGTGAAAGGTCGCAGGAGCGATGAGCGTATGCAGCTCCCTGCCCACGGCCTCCGAAAACGTATAGCCGAACATCTTCTCCGCCGCGCCGTTCCAGTAGGTGATCCTCCCGTGAGGATCCATGACAATGATCGCGTCCGCAGCCGTGGCCGCTATGGCGCTGAACTTATCTTCGCTTTCCTGAAGGGATTTCAACGCTCCGTCCAGCGCCCGGAGCGGAAACACCCGGAGCAGGAAAAAAGAAGCCGCCCCGAAACCCAGCCCGATACATCCCATGATCAGCGCATTTACCAGGAACGGCCTGAGCGACCGGCTGATCTCCAGCCGGGCGACGATCTTGCCCGAATCGTAAAGGGCATGCGAACGCGTAATGACCGGAGATTCCAGCCCCTCGGCGGTCTGCGCCAGAACCACACGGTCCTTGTCCACGATTCGACGGCTCTCCGCCTGCTGATCCGCGGCCTTCTGTTGGGACAAAAATCCTTCAAGTCGCGGTTGTTCAAACCGCCAGTATTCGGGATTTGCACTGATCAGCTGGGAAACCGCGAATGCTGTGGATTCGGCCTCGGTCTCCAGCACTGCGGTTTGATGCTCGTAAAGCATGACGAGGTAGCCCGCGGGAATGGCAACAGCGAGCAAGCTCGATAGCAGCAATGCCAGGAGCGTTGTGACATATCTGACCGTGTTGACCCTTTTCATCGGGCACCCCGCGGCACCAAATGGCCGGTTCTCGCCAGGATTGTCCTGCCCTCAGCGGAAGACAGAAAATCGACGTAGAGCCGCGCTCCGGAACTGCTCTGCGGACCGGCTACTACGTAAAAAATTTTATAATAGGGATAGGCTCCCCGAGCGAGCGCCGTAAGGCTCGGCGCGACGCCGTCGAGAGAAAGCGGACGAAGCTGCCGTTTTTCGGAGACGATCTGGGCAAGAGATGCGGCGCCGAAAGAGCCGTTTACTTTTGCCAGCATATCGGCGTTCTCCTAGTCGGTAATGGCCACCAGCATGCCGTCGCGCGACAGCGCCGTCCTCACGGCCCGCTCCATGGCCGGCGACATGGCCTTCAAGAGGACGCTATCGGTGTCGGCCTCGGGGCGGAGGACCAGCCGGATCGGCGTGTGGTCCGGCCATTCCCGCATGTCTCCGGCATATATCGGAACCACCTGCGGTAACGTCACCGCGTGCGTTTGCGAACCCTTTGCAACAACAAAAATAAAAGGCGTCCGCGCATACTCCTTTGCCGAGGCGCCTTGAGATTTTTCCCGTTCGGTGAGCGGCCGGGCGCTGAGTGCGAGGTCAAGGGAGCCTGCCAGCACGCCCTTGATTCCTCCGCCGCTGCCGAGACTCGGGATGATCTTGATCGCGAGTTCCGGGTGTTTTTTCTGGAAGGCTTGCGCCATGTCCTCCATCGCAGCCAGGGCGCACCCCGTGCCGCCGACCACAATGGTACGGGAACCCTCAGCCGCGATCAGCAACCGGGGGGCGATGCAAAGACTCGCGAGCACTATCCCGGCAGCGATGGTACTTCGTCTGAACGTCGGCATACGTACGCCTCCCTTTCCCCTCCCTGAGATAAAACATTCGCATTATTGCACTTTCCCGAAAAAAGAGCAATGGGCCGGCGGCTTAAATTGATCGCTTCGCATGTCGTTCACAGACAGGCGTTTACTTCAAGCGGGGTGCAGATCACGGTACAATTATTTTTTCTCCAGTTCCTTAACAAGCTGAAAATTTCTGTTTCGTTCCATAGCCGCCTCAGGCATGTCCGGGTTCCAGGCGAAAAGCTGCCTGCGATGCGCTTCCAGCATTTCATCCTCTTTGCCCAGGAAACCCGCGGCGGTTACAAGTCTCTTGCCGTTCTTTTCCGCTGATGCGCGGAGTTCCCTGATCGCATCATTCGAGCCGGGGTCCCGGGTCAGGTGATGATCCATGATGATCGTATGAAGGCGCGGCGTTTCGAGCAGGTCACGGACGTTCTTCAGGGAAGCGCGGAGATCGGCCTGGCTGAACGCCTGTCCCATCATATAGGTCAGCGGCCCGTCAAGGTAGAGCGTATCGGGATTTTCCGAACGGATGAACGCAACGTGCTCCGGCAGGGTCGCGCCCTGAACGTCCGACGTGAAGAGAAAACACCCGGCGCCCTCCTGGATGGAAACCTCCACCACCCACCCGACCTTTGCGCTCGGACCGTGGGGCACCGCAGAAGAGAAGCGCACGCGCGTATTGCCGAATTCAAAAGTCCCGTTGTCCGCAAATTCAACCCTGCGCGGCAGCGTCCCGAAGCTCTTCCTCAGAAAGCGGGCCCGTTCGCGCTGGCTGGAGTTGATATGATCCTTTGGGTGTTTCAGAAGCAGCACCTTGTCCCTGAACACAAGCGGTTCCGTGGGATCAAAGTGGTCGAAGTGGTAATGGGTGATGATGAGAATGTCCGCGCGGGCCGCGTGTTCCTTGATGGTCCGCCAGCTCTCGTTCATAGCCTTGATCTCCAGCGGGTGCGGCGGCAGGCCGAAACGCATCGGCGCAAGCGACACCCCCGGGTCGATCACGACCTTCACGTCCGCTGTCTCGACAAAGGTCGCGGAACTCCGGACGCCGAGCGATTCGGCTGCGAGGGGAATGATGTTCATTTATTATTTTCCAGTGAAGGTCATGGAGAACAATCTTCAACCACGGAACTTTCCCGCCGCGAGAAACGTGGCACATTTAAGACAAGTCTTGCCATCTTCCATCGCCAGAATGAATCATGTCCCTCGGATTTTCTCGAATTCAAAGGTTGATGAAACCGTAGGAAGTCAGGATTTGCCACAAGTGAAGGTTCGTAACGGAAGGCACACAGAGAGCACAGAGTAGGACTTTAATAAATAAAATATTTTCTCTGAGTCCTCGGTGACCTCTGTGGCTAAAATAGACTTTTTACGAAACCA
>JAJYKN010000257.1 GCA_021788515.1 Nitrospirota bacterium
ATCGATGCTGATATCCTTGCCGATTGTGAAATCCTCCCTCGTCCGGAGATAGTAGAGCGACGATAAGGCGTCCTGCACCGGGTCCGGTATGGTAAAGGTCTTCGGGGGATCGTCATTGACCTTACTGACGACGGTCCGGTCCGCATGGTCGAAGACCAGCTCCGTGCGTCTTTTTTTCTTTCCGTGTTTTTCGTTCAGGTTGAACGAGAGGCTTTGCCTGATTTCCGGGTCAAAAACGCTCTCAAGCCTGTCGCTCACACTGTAGAACACATCCACCAGACCCGCGGTGTGCGTTGTCACGATGAACCGGAGGACCTGTTTCCCGTCCGGAGTCTCCCCCGCTTTGACCTCCATGGTCGCGGTCCCCGCTGTAACGATATTGGACCAGCTGATATCGTACACCAGTGTTTCTCCCGGCTTGAACGGCATATCGCGTGACGGGATGGCGGAAATCCCCTGTGCCTCCGCGCTGAGCGCGCCGGGAACAAGCAGGCAACACAAGGCGAGGGAACCTAAGGCGATCGCACGCCACTTTTCTTTGCAACAAAGGAATAGATTCATCAGGCTCATCATTTTTCTTGCCATCCTCCCCAAGCACCCGTCGGGGTCATCATAGAGGGTCACCTTAATGAGTCCGCTAGTGCAATTCGGATGCTCTGTTCATCGATAAACCCTCATGAAGAAGTGCTCCCGCATTTCTGTGACTCTTCCTTATTTTATTTATCATGTCCGTGATTAATAATATTCTAACACACCCTTACGTTGGCGCCGTTAGAAAGCCAAGACGCGGCCCGGCCCCGTACTCTGGACTGCTCTTAATAAGAAAAAGAGAGCCCTGCAAACCCTCTGTGCCCGAACTGGTCGAATCGCATCAGGGTTTCTCCGTATCCGTACCAGTACTGCAGGTACAGTGCAAAATTCATATTCGGAAGCTGCTGCCGGAGTTCCAGCTTGTAAGAATCTTTGTGCTTGTCAGGGAAAATCGGCGTTCTAAAATCCAGCTGATGGTCCCGCAAGCTCCCGCCCCAGAGAAAGTTTCTGACGCTGATCCCGACCTCCCCTATCCCCATATAATCGAGGAAGGTGCCGTTTTTATTGGCAGCTTGAAGATAGGCGTTTTCGTCTTGGTAACTCGATGCGTGCCAAAGTTTGACATACAGGAGCGCCTTGTCCGACAAGAATGAATTTGTTACTTCCATTTTTTCCTTCGACTCCGGTCCGAACTTGATCAGAACATATTGTCTGTTCCAGCTTCGCGATTGGACGCCGGCGAGGCCGTTGGATTCGTGTTCGAGAGGACTGACAACGATGTTGCGCAGTTTGATCCTGCCGATGATCGTGCCGTCGACTGGATAGTCTAAAAACAACTCCGGGTTATAATTGCTTTCCTCGAAAGGCATGGAAGGCTGTCCTTCGTTCCAGAGTGACATCTGAGTGTAGGCAAAATAGGCCGGGAAAAAGTTATATTTGAGGACATATAAGTTCGGCGTCAGCAGCCGGAACTTCATGCTTATTTGGAACTTTATCTGTGCTTTGGCGCTGCCGGGCACATTGTCGATCGCAAAATAATTCGTCTTGTGCGCGGCCACAGGCCTGTCGGTTTTTTTCACAATTTGTTCGTCCAAGGACAGTTTCTGCTCCTGATCAGGAAGCGCTGCGCGTTCAGAATGATCCGCCTCTTGCGGCTGACTCGCCGTATCGGCCTGGTGGAGCGCCTTCTGAGAGTCATCTTGCACCAGGAGCCCGACTGCATCGGCATAGCCGGGAAATAACGCCACGATAAGGAATGCGGCAGCCATTTTCTTCGCCATATTGCCTCGATGCGCATAGGTGTGCATGTGATTGACCCTTAAGTTGAGCGTGGATCATTAAGGATAATGGTCCCCGGAAAAAAGCAGCCGCTACAAAAGAACGGCGCTGCGAAAACAAAGGGCCGCGTGCATGTTGTATCATGTCCGCGGCCCTTTGTCATACAGGCTGCCATTATCTCACCTCAACACGGCCCTGCAGCAGGTAGATGAGCAGCACAACGAGAATAGCTACGACCAGAAGGCTCACCAGAAGGCCCCCGTCTCCGCCCGCCTGGAGAGAGTCCGTGTTGGCCGCAAGTTGACTGAGCTGCTTGTCCGAAAGCTTGTTCACCCGCGCCATGGTCTCCTCGCGGGAAAGCCCATAGTCCATGAGCTTCTGCTGGACGATCTTCGACTCGAGCGCTCCCTGGATCTTGTTCAGATCGGCTGCCCGGCCCGCCGGCACTGCTGCCGCGCCGGCCGAATCCTGATGATACGCGGCAGGTACGAACATGGCCTCGGCTGGCCCCGCAAAGGTCGATATCGCGAGCAGCGCAGCGGCCAGATAGATAACGAGCGGTTTTGTATAAAAAGCCTTGAGCATGGTCTTCATCTGTTAACACCTCCGTTTTCGCTTCTTGTTGAATAAAACGCCGCATTGGCGCTGACATGGTAAAGAACGTGCTCCTACCTGACAATGACGTGGTGCCCGGTGAGTTCCAGAAGCAACACGATGAGAATGGCCACCACGAGTATAAACACCACCGCCCCGAGATCGTCTGCGCCCGCCTGGACCGAGTCCATATGCCCCGCCAACTCGTGGGTCTGTTCATCAGAGAGCATGTTGATGCGCGCCAATGCCTCTTCCGAAGAGAGTCCGTAGTCCATAAGCCGCTGTTTGACCACTGTTGATTCCAGTGTTTTCTGGATCGTGGTCATGTCCGCCTGTCTGGTTGACGTGGATCCGGCCGCTGGTATGAACATGGCCCAACCCTGCGCAGGGAGCGTGAGGAGAACTATCGCGAATATGAGATACATTGAAAGCATTTTAAAGAACGGTTTTTTCTGCATTACATTCGCCTCCTTATTTATTAAAAACATTGTTATAGCACTTTCATTTCCGGTCATCGATCCACCAGTTCACAATACGAGCGAAGATCAGTGCCAGCACAAGGGCCGGGAGCGACATGAGAAGCGACGCAGCCCCTGAGGACACCTGCGCGGCAAGGTACTGGTATATACCAACCAGGAAAAAGCCTGCCGCGGCCAGCACCAGGAGCGAGGCAATAACGATGAACGCAATCGCCCATCCCACCCGCATGATTGACCTTCGCAGTATTCGCCCTTCTGCTTCCAGCAGGCGCAGAAAGGTCGCAGCACTATCCAGGAGCGCAGTCAGTATCTTCATTGCTTGTTTTCCTGGTACCACAGCTTGGCGATTATATAGCCCAGGCCGAATGCGGCCATGACGCTCACCAGGGGATACCGCTCTACTTCATCGGCAAGTCCCTTGACGACTTTTTCACCGTGGATCCGCGATGAGTCGAACTTATGCCAGAGATCCGCAAATACGCCGAAGCCTTGCTCGCCGCCTTCCTCTCCGGCCGCTTCGAGGTCCTCTTCACCCTGGGCGCCGGCAGTCTTTGCTCCGGCGAATTTCTTCACGCCGACGGCAAGCGAGGCGATCTCTTCGCGCAAGCGTGCAATATCGGTCTTCAGCGCATCCAGTTCTTTATCGTAGGTTTCTTCAGTCATATTTTTTCTCCTTCGCATTTCAGGTCTCAGGATCATTTCATTTTTTTACGTCAGGAGGACCTTGTTCAGCGGCCGACTCGGAGCTGAGCAAAACCGCGATCCATTGCGTGCTTTTATTGTTCTCGCATGCAAACTTGAGGGTCATCGTCAGCGGTATGCACAAAACCATGCCCACGGGACCGAGCAGACTTCCCCAAAAGACCAATGAGAGAAAGACAACCAGCGTGGACAGCCCGAGTTTCCGCCCCATGAGCCTCGTTTCAATCACATTGTCAAGTACGA
>JAJYKN010000258.1 GCA_021788515.1 Nitrospirota bacterium
CTGTGAGCAAAATGCCGTGCTCCATCCTCCTGGTGAAAAAAGAGCCGGCGATATTCGGCGAGGTGGATTGAATGCGGCGCTGCAGCTTACGGAGACATTGAGGAGCGAAGACGAGCCGTGGGTACGCTACATGTGTTCCATATTCATAGGCATCGCGGCAGGCCCCTCAAGCACAAGCGGCATCGTTTTTTCTCCCGATTTCTGGAAGACCAGCGTGAGATTGAAATGAGAACCTTTCTTCATCGTCTTGGGCATATCTTCGATCATAATGTGGCTGCCGCCCATCTTGAACTCCAGATTGCTTTTGGCAGGGACTTCCACGCTGTCCACATGAACCATGCGCTCGCCCTGCATGATATGGAACGTCACTTGCGCACCCGGAATATCGGTTTTTACGCCGCGGAGAACGTCCGCTCCTCCCTCGTTCCCGACGTTCATGGTTACCATGGCTTCACCGATGATCGCGGGGGATAACTCCGCTTTGACGCCCTCGATGCTGATTTTCGGCGGGCCGCTTTGGCACGCAGCAAGTATGATGGCTGCCGCGAACGTGCCCATTGCCGATAAACCGACCTTTCTTGCCATACCGATTTTTTTCATTACGTCCTCCCAGAGTGTTAATCAAGATCGCCAATGTCTATAAGGCAATGAAATGATTATACCACAGGCCGGACAAGTTGGAAGAGGATGTTGCTTCCAACTGTGTTTCCGTATAAGGTGGGAAAATTCGTGTTGAGAGGTTTTTGCATGATGGGGAAACTTCTCAATAGTGTGAAGCGATGGGGCGACGACGAGGCGACAGGATGACTGTGAGGAGAACTTAGTGGTTGATGCGGAACGTGCCTTAAATTACAACGTAAGAATTACAATAACGGTTCTCTTTGTTGCCCGTCGTATTTGATGGTTCCGTTAAATGGAACAGGTGCTTGTGACGGCTTTCCCTTTCACCGTTATCATTCATTTTTATCTTACCCTAAACAATCAATGGCTTGCTTTCGAAGTATCCCTGGTTCTTTCGAGGCACAATAATTGCGATATTCCTGTCCGATGATGTCTGTTCCTAAATGACTTTTTATTTCTAACGTCGTCCAAGAAGTAACCCTATCGACAATCGGGAGGAATTGTCAAGGGGCCAGGAAAAGAATGAGGTCAAGTGAACAACGTTGATCTTATAGGTAAGGAGGAGATCACCATGAAACAGCAAGCAAGCCAGCCAGTAGTTCGAAAGCAGAGGTTTACGCAGCTGACAGCAAAACTCGCCGTCATGGTCTTGTTCGGCGCGCTTCTGTTAGCGGTTCCGTTCCATGCAGCACTGGCCCAAACCGCGCCATCACTCGGTTCTGCGGAAAGCTTCGGGGTCCTGGGCGGCACGGCAGTGACCTGTACCGATTCCACCATCGTTGGAGACGTGGGTGTCTCCCCCGGCGTAGCGGTCACACAGACCAACTGCACGATCATCGGGACGGTTCACACGAACGACCCTACCGCCATTGCGGCTAACGCCGACTTCTTCACCGCGTACAACAATCTCGCAAACTACTATGCGTGCACCGGCGTCCTCGATACTGTCTACACGGGCGCAACGGTCACGCTCACACCCGGGGTCTATTGCAACGACGCGGACGTGACGTTTACGGACTCCAAGTTGACGCTCGACGCCCAGGGCAACGCGAATGCCGTATGGATATTCAAGATCGGGACACTCGGGACCGGCGCCCTCACGGGTACCAACTTGTCGGTGGTCATGGCCAACAACGGGCAGCCGTGTAACGTGTATTGGTGGGTCGCCGAAGCCGCGACCATATCGACGTCGAGCTTCAAAGGGGATGTTCTCGCGGGTGCTGCCACCACCATCACTGGTGGAAGCTTCATGGGAAGAGACTTTGCGAAAGCCGCCGTCACGTTGACGGGCGCCGACATCGTCAGCTGCAGCAACATCGTACCGCCGCCGGTCCCACCGATAGACTACTGCAAGGACTACTGCAAGGACCATGACAAGGACCAGTGCAAGGATCACGATAAGGACCACAAGGACCACAAGGACGATAAGGATCACAAGGGCGATAAGGACCATAAGGATCATGATGGCCGGTGATACGGTGATACATCAAACATCTACTCCGAATGTATGATCAATACACGGAGAACATGAGAAAACATCAGGTCCCCTGAGACGCATTCTCCGGGGCCTTTTTTTGCCCATTGTAACGGGAAAAAGCGCTGGTTTGTCCTACCCAGGCCGCGGCTCAGTGCGAAGGGAAGAGATTTTCTGAACCTCATGCATAAAATACAACCTTTGAACCTAAAAACGGCATTTGGCACGCATCAAACCTGATAGGAGTCGGACCCAGGGCACTGCCCATGCACGGGGAGTCTCTATTGCTCCCATTTCCGCACAGAAAAAAAGGCATCGGACAACTCTCCAATGCCTTTTCAACTGATGAGCCGCCCGTACGCGGCCCTCTGGATCAAACGTCTCACGCCACATGGCGCTTTGCGTAAAAATATTGCTTGTTACGCCGCATGCAATATTTTCTTTTTTTCTTCGCGGGCCGCGGCTCCTGCCATGACCTCCGTATAGAGGTCCTTGCCCTTGTCAATAAAGGAACCTACTTTGTCCCGCGTGTCAACGGCGATCCGCTTAATGTCTTCCCTGACCGCTTTTCCCGACTTCGGCGCCAGCAGAAGCGCAATGCCTGCGCCTGCAATGGCGCCAGCCGCGATCGGGACCACAAACGATCTCTTCTTTCCGTGCACGAGTACATCCAGGCGTTCAGCACCTTCATCATACATCTTCTCGCCGGTTTTCACGGCCCTTGCAACGACCTTCCCGCCTTCTCCGTAAAGGTCTTTGCCCTCATCAATGACGTGAGCAACCTGCTTCTCCGTGTTCGCGGCGAACCGTTTCAGGTCTTTCCTGAGCTCTTTTCCTGATTTCGGCGCAAACAGCACAGCCATCCCCGCGCCTACGGCACTGCCCACCAGGGCCGGCATCAGGATCGAGTTTTTCCTCTGTTTCAGTTCTTCTTTCATGATCAACACCTCTTTCTTTCGTGATTGTTACCCGAAGGCTTACAAACTCCTTCTTCCCATCTTTGCTGAATCCGCTGTATTCGCTCTTGCTCAAAAAGTCCTGATGCCTCTTTCCTTACATCCCGTGTTTTCGAGATCCATGCGAAGGAGCACGAAGAGTCATGGATGAATACGAAAGCAACAATCTCCCGCATTGCAGCATGAACAATTTTATTCTTTCCGAACGTTATACTACTTATAGTTTATCACTTGTCAGATCATGTTGATGAATAAACGTAATGAGATCAACCGAAAGGTTGACAATAGGGAAGCAAAAATACATCTCGGTTTATTTATGCTACTAAGGTTGGAGGCTTTTGGGGGTCGGCGTTTTTTGGTTCTATCCTTCAGTCCCGGTTTAAAACGAGAGTAAAAAAAACCGGATGCAGGTGCGCCGGCATCCGGTATCGCGTACAGCTGATTTTACGCGGCCTTTGCGATCTTGCTTCTCCAGGCCGTGGTGATCTCCTTGACGAAATCGTCAAAGGACCGGGGCTTCTTGCCAAGGAGCTTTTGCGTTTTAGCGAGTTCGTCCTTCGGTGCGATCATCCCCTTGTCCTGGAAGAACCCGTACATGATGCGCATGTCGGCTACCATAAACTCCGGCATCACGGTTTTTGTTTTTTCCGCCCAGGCAGTGAGGTCGTCCCCGCTGTAGCGGATTTCCCGGCCCAGGTGTTTGGCGTAGATCCTTGCTATGCCTTCTCCGGTCAGGGTATCGGGTCCGTGGATCTCATAGATCAGAT
>JAJYKN010000259.1 GCA_021788515.1 Nitrospirota bacterium
TGCTGTGGAAGAGAGGAGGAACCAGAATAGCAGAAGAAGCGGAGAGTGTTGTAAAGGAGGCCAAATCCAGTTATTGATTAGAAATAAAGGCCACAATACTGCGCTATCTATGGCAGCAGCCCAAACGCGCCGCCAAAATGTTCTAAATTTCTTTTCAACCGAAGAGCTATCTTTTAAAGCCTCATGCTGTTTCGACCTCTGATATGCGGATATCGCCGGCCTATTCGAATCATAACCACAAGTGCAGAGAGATATTTCGTCGTAGTTTATTGAACCACATTCGGGGCAAGTCCACCGCTCTCTGTTAGAGGGAGTCTTCGGGATATTTTTTGATTTTCTCAGTGACTCAAAATGAGGTGCGGCATCAGAAAGAGCACTCCCGCAGTCGGAGCATATCTTAATGCCGGGATTAAATTCTGCTGGTTCATCTAGTCGTTGTCTATGTGGGCAGTCAGGATTCGGACAGTAGGGCATTCTTACCTCAAACTAACGCGGCGCGTTATCAAGATTACTATTGGGCATCTACATATATATGCTTTTCCAGAGATGTGCCCGCGATTTTACCGTACTTTACGAACCAGAGTCGTTTTTCAGGATTCCATCTGCCGCCCGCTGCTTTCGCCTGAGCCCGCATCTGCATATCGGCGGCTTTGATGCACAGGGAAACAAGGGTGTCCGCGGTGTATCGCGGCAGAGGCGGTGCCCATTCTTTTCTCTCGATGACCAGCTCAACTGTTTTCAACCGCTGCCGCAGCTCAGCATCATACCTGAACCGGACACAGAGCAGGGCGTCACCGTACTCTTTCGCCAGACTTTTGGTTCCTCGTTGCCCCGGTTTAAGAATCAGCCGCGTTTTCATTGAAACCTCTATAAACAACAACGCTCCAGCAACTTAGCCGATGTCGTGACATAGGTTGACTCCTTCGATTCATAGCCGTCAGCCGGGATGTTGTCAGCCCTGCATCAGCCGTTCCCTTGTCCAACTTGGATTGCGGCGACAGTCAAGAACGGCAAAGACAACAACCATATCATCGATAACGCGATAATAAACAGCAAAGGGAAAGCGCTTTGAGAGCTGGCGGTGATGACCAAAAACCATACGATGCATTCCGCCGAAGTAAGCAAGGGAGTCGATATCTGAATAGAGGGAATCGAGGAAATACGATCCAAGGCCGGGTTCGCGCATATCATAAAAATGATATCCCTCTTCAAGGTCATTCTCAGCCGCGCTGATGATCTTTATTTTCATGAGACTTTCTTTTTGATACGTTTTTTGGCCAGTTCCCAGTCTGACGAGGTTGTCTTGCCTGCTGCATAGGCTTCCGACCGCTCTCTGAGAACAGCCTTATGCCAAGCCGGTGATTCGAGCTTCTTCTCGTCTCGGACCAGGTCGGTCCAAAGGGTCTCCATGAGATCGAGCTTCTGCTCAAATGAAAGTCGGGATATGGGGAATGCCGATTTTTTCATACTGCTTCCTTTCCCTCAAAAAAGATTCAATCGTAAACTATAAGCTAAAGTCCAAGAGCCTTTTTATCTCAGCTTATCATCGTTTATTATTTTCCGCAAGATGGAACTCTCGATTTCAGCGGAGAAATTGGAGCGCGTTTTGTATTCTTTGACGCGACCAAAATCCTGGCTTCTGTCGGCGTTATTCGCGTCCTTTTGTGTGAATCCGCGGCAAATATTCAAGTTTCGACTATTATTTATACTTCCTCACCACCGCCGTCACCACGCCCGAGATCGTGAGTTCGCTTTCCGGCTTGATGGGCTTGTACTTGGGGTTCGCCGGCAAAAGCAGGACGCTGCCACCGCGCTTCCGCAAATACTTCATGGTCCATTGGCTGTCCACCTGGGCGATCACGATGTCGCCGCTCTTGGCGGTCTGGCCCTTGTCCACGATCACCATGTCACCCGGCAGGATTCCGGCACCGGACATGGAATCTCCGGAGACTTTGAGCAGGAAGGTGGCTTCCCGGTTCTGGATCAGGAGCTCATCGAGAGACAGGGTATCGACGAGCTCTTCCTCGGCAGGGCTCGGGAACCCTGCTTCGACCGTGCCCAAAAGCCTGAGCGGCGAGGCAAGGGAAGCGGGGATGAGCCTGCCTTTTTCGTCCTTATCAAGGACCTTGAGCTCTACGAGCCTGGCCACGAGTTTGGAAACTGCATTCTTCGATTGCAGACCGGTGATTTCGCCGATCTCCGAAAAGCTCGGCATCCTGCCGCTCTCTTTGTAGAACTTCGCTATGTCCCTGACCCGGGACTTGAGTTTGTCTTCCACTGTCTTCTGTGCCATGACCCCTATTATAGGTGAACGTTCGTTCACTGTCAAGCGGCATCTTTGCCGCCTGATTATGACCCAAGTCATAGCATGCCAGGCCGGTTTCGATTATCTTTACTATAAGCAGTCAGCCACAGAGCGCACAGAGAGCATAGAGGAACAAAAGCAAATCTCTCTCCTCTGTGTCCTCGGTGATCTCTGTGGTAAAAGATTTTAACAACACGGTTTCTGACAACAAGGAGGGCATCACATGAAAGAACTGGACGTTACGACAATCGCTCCGAGAGAAAGGCACCCGTTGATATTTAAGATGTTCGATGAACTGGGAAAAGGCGATGCTTTTATCCTGACCAATGATCACGACCCTAAGCCGCTCTACTACAGCTTTCTCCATGAACGGGAAGGCCAGTTTGGCTGGGAGTATCTTGAGCAGGGACCGTTGCTCTGGAAGGTCAAGATATCGAAAACGTGAAGTCGCTCGGGAGAAAATCTACCAAAATGATAGGAAATTTCTCGCAAAGCACGCAAAGCACGCAAAGGTTTTAAACCAAAAATTATTTTAAGCTTTTCTTTGCGAACTTTGCGTGCTTTGCGAGAGATGCCTTTTAGGTCCGTTTGTCCGGGTCAGGGGTAAAACTTCCTTCCGTCTTGTGCCATCTCGATCAGGGATTTCGAAGGGGTAAACCGGTCGCCGTACTTTTTCGCATATCCTTCGAGTTTCTCGACAATGGTTTTCGCTCCCAGCTTGTCCGCATACCTCAGCAGTCCGCCGCGGAACGGAGGGAACCCGATGCCAAAGATGAGCGCGGCGTCGAGCAGGTCCGGCCTGTCGATGATCTTCTCTTCCAAACAGAGCGTTGCTTCCTTGATCATGAGCAGCACGGAACGTTCCGCGATCTCTTCAGGAGCGAACGTTACTTTGCTCCCTGTTGCCGATATTTTCTGGTACACGGAAACATCGGGCTTGCCGCGTTTTCTTCCCTGGTACTGGTAAAAGCCCTTGCCGTTCTTCCTGCCGTAGTAACCTTCCTTATATAATGCTTCAAGCATCGGGGACGGCTTCACCCGTTCGCCCAGGCCCTGGTACAGGATGTCAGCCACCTTGTGGGCCACGTCGATGCCGATCTCGTCGAGCAGAATAAAGGCGCCCATGGGCATGCCGAATTGAAGAAGGGCATGATCGATCTCCTCGATCGTACGCCCCTGCTCCAGCATGACGGCCGCCTCATTCAAATAGGGCATCAGGATGCGGTTCACCAGAAAGCCGGGGCCGTCGTTCACCACAACCGGGAGTTTGCCGAGCTTCCGTGCAAGCGTTGTGATTGCGGACACGGTCTCATCCGAGGTTTTTTTGCCGCGGACCACCTCGACGAGCGGCATCTTTTCAACGGGATTGAAGAAATGCATGCCGACGACGCGGTCCTGGTGCTTCGACGCACTCGCCATTTCTGTGATCGAGAGAGAGGACGTGTTTGAGGCAAAGAGGGAGTTTTCCTTTGTTGCAGGTTCGAAATCACGGAGCCCGCCTTTTTTGATGT
>JAJYKN010000260.1 GCA_021788515.1 Nitrospirota bacterium
CGTGGACGTGCTCTCCCGGTTTCGGACCAAGGCCGAACAGCAGGAGACGCTCAAGGGTTTGAAGAACGGGACCGTGGACATGGTGATCGGCACGCACCGGCTTCTCCAGCGGGACATCGTTTTCAAGAACCTGGGCCTCCTCGTCGTGGACGAGGAGCACAAGTTCGGGGTCAAGCACAAGGAGCGGATCAAGGAATTCAAAAAGCTCGTGGACGTGCTCACCCTCACGGCAACGCCGATCCCGCGCACGCTCCACATGTCGCTTGCCGGCATCCGGGACCTCTCGATCATCGAGACGCCGCCTTTGGACCGCCAGGCGATCCAGGTCGTGCTCGCGCGCTTCGGCAAGCGGGTGATCCGCGAAGCGATCATGCAGGAGCTCGGTCGCGGCGGCCAGGTGTTCTTCGTGCACAACCGGGTTGCCGGCATCGAGCGCATGGCCGAATTCGTCGGCAGCCTGGTGCCCGAAGCAAAGATCGGCATTGCCCACGGCCAGCTCCACGAGCACGAGATCGAGGACGTAATGACGAAGTTTCTCGCGGGCTCGCTGAACGTACTCGTGACCACGACGATCATCGAGTCCGGCATCGACATTCCCACGGCAAACACCATCATCATCAACCGCGCGGACCGCTTCGGCCTTGCGGACCTGTATCAGATCAAGGGGCGGGTAGGGAGGAGCAGGGAAAAGGCCTACGCCTATCTGCTTGCACCGGCGGACGAAACGCTCTCCGACGTGGCGCGGAAACGCCTTCGCGCGATCCAGGAGCTGTCCGAGCTGGGCGCCGGTTTCCGCATTGCGGCCCAGGACCTGGAGACCCGGGGCGCGGGAAACCTCCTCGGCAAACAGCAGTCGGGCCATATCGCGGCCATCGGCATCGACCTCTATACCCAGATGATGGAAGAGGCCATGGCGGAGCTCCGGGGCGAGGAGATTTCAACGGAGCCCGACACGCTGATCAACATGCGCGCCTCCGCCTTTATTCCCGAGGACTATATCCGGGACGTGAGCCTGCGGCTCGCGGCGTATAAGGAGATTTCGAGCGCGTCCGACGAAGCCCAGCTCAAAGACATCAGCCTGGAGCTCCGCGACCGGTACGGCGAATTGCCCGAGCCCGCGGCCAATCTGTTCGAGATCATGAGCGTAAAGCTGATCGCGAAGAAGGCCATGGTTAGCCGGATCGACGCGGGCAAAGACACGGCCAGGATCACCTTTGCCGAGAACGCAAACATTTCGCCGGACCGGGTCATGGTGCTGATCAAGAAAAGCAAAGGGAAAATCAAGCTGATCCCGGAATATACGCTCCAGATCGCGCTCCCCGACGAATCGCTCAAAAGCACGGCAGATGCGGTGAAAAAGTGCTTGCAGGAACTACTCTAGTGTGTTATAAACACTGACATGCCCGACTTTCATGCGCGTTTTGGCGCAAAAATCGAAAAATTCGTACTTTTGGAGGAACCAATTTCATGAAGATGCATAAACCGCTCGTTGGAGTAGTGCTCGCCCTTGTCGTTTCCCTGATCGGTTGCAGCAAAGGACCGGACAGCGTGGTACTCGCGAAGGTCAACCGCGGTACAATCACTGCCGCGGATTTTAAGAAACAGCTTGAAGATCTGACGCCCCAAATGCAACAGGCGGTGGTAGCCGACCCCAAGGCCCGGAAGGACTTCCTTGATGACCTGATCGGAATCGAGCTTGTTATCCAGGAGGCGAAACGGCAGGGCCTGGATAAAGACGCAGAATATAAAAAACGTCAGGAAGCGCTCAAGAAAGAGCTGGAGCGCCGGATGCAGGAAGACGCAAAAAACGAGCTCTTTAACGCGGTCCTGAAAAAAGAGATCGGCGACAAAATGAGCAAGGTGACCGAGCCCACGGAGCAGGAAGTCCGCGACTATTACAACAGCAACAAGGACAAGATACGCAACGCCGCCGGCAAACAGATCAGCTTCAAGGAAGTAGAGCCGCAGCTCAAAATGCGGCTGATGCAGGAGAAGCGGAGAGATTTGTACCTCGAGTATGCCAAAACGCTGAAGGCGAAAGCCAAGATCGACGTGAATGAAAAGGCCCTTGACGCCGCCGTTGCTTCGCTGGCCCAGCCCAAGGACGTGGACCTCTCGCACATGACGGTGCAGCCCGCCCCTCAGCAAAAGGGGACCAAGTAGTCCTCCGGTTGCCATGAACAACTCTCGACGGACGTACGCTATCATAGCCCCGGCGCTTCTGCTGGGGCTTCTATTTTTCTCCTGCACCAAGAAGGAGGAAGAAAAGCCGCCGGCTGGCGCTGCTGCTTCCTCCCCCGCCCTGTCTCCCAACGTGCGGATTGTGGCCACGTTGAACGGCGATCCCATCACACTTGCCGAATTCCAGGAACGGTTCGCGCGGTCGGGGATCAAGCCCGAACGCGAGGTTGAGCTCGAAGTCAAGAGTGAATTCCTGAACCGGCTCATTGAACGCAAGATGATGGTTCTCGAAGCCCAGCGCAAGCGCATCAAGATAGGCCTCCCCGAGATCAACGCGCGGATTGCGGCGCTCTACACTGAGCACGGAAAAGACGTGAAAGACGAGCTTGCGAGCCTCGGCATCGATTTCGAGAAATGGAAGTCCGATATTTGGGAGGATTTGATGATCGAGCGGCTGCTCAACCGCGAAGTATACCGGGGCGTGTCCGTGTCGTCGTCGGAGGCGAGGCGGTATTATCAGGCGCACCCGGAAGAGTTCGAACGGCCGGAGCAGGTCAGGGTGAGGCAGATCGTGGTTGGTTCCGAGGAGGAGGCCAGGAAGGTGATGGAACTTCTCCAGGCAAAGAACGCGGATTTTGCGGCTATCGCCCGTGAAAAATCAATGGCGCCGGAAGCGGAGCGCGGCGGCGATCTGGGCTATTTCGCCATGGGGGAGATGCCGGCGGAATTCAATGTTGTGTTCGGGCTTCCTCTGCAAGGGATCAGCGGGATCGTGAAAAGCCCTTATGGTTTTCATATTTTCAAACTGGAAGACCGGCGGAAACCGGGCCTGATTGGTTTCAACGAGGCGTACAAGACTATTGCCGAAAAGCTGCGTTACGCGAAAGAAGACAAACGGTACAAGCACTGGATCAAGGACCTGAGGTCAAGGACGAAGTTTGAGGTTAATTACGAGGCGCTGAAGCAGTGAAACGAAAAAGCCCGATGGGCGACGGGGGGGATGGGGAGAATCGGGGAGAATGAGTGAGCCCTTGCGGTTTCTCCGCGTCCCCGCATCGCCGGTTCGGGTTCTTTCTCTTTCGTCACCGCGTTCCCGTTTCCCTGCTTTGCTCCGGCGGGGCCAACAGGATCGTCCCTCGGTCATTCTCGATAACAAGTCTGGTCTTGAACCGTTCCGATGCTGTATTGATGCCGCCAAGCGCCTGGGCGGCAGCCGGCCCGGTGAGCACCTGGGGGCGGTACTTCACGCGGTAGTTGTTGACGTCCAGAGGCACTGCCTCGACCTTTACAAGAGTCTTGCCCTTGAAGGTCAAAAGAAGTATCATACTCACGTTTGTGTTGTTGCTCTCGGACCCGAAGACGAAGTTCCCCAGGCTGTAGGCGATGAGCCGGCCTTTGTACAGCTCGAGCTCCTGGAGCACATGGGGGTGGGCGCCGAGCACGAGGTCGGCGCCCCAGTCAAGGGCCTGATGGCCGAGCTCGATCTGGTAGTCCTTGGCAGCGGTCAGAAGCTCCGCGCCCCAGTGGAAGGAGACGATGACCAGGTCCGCATGGGGCCGGACCTTCTCGATATCAGCTTTCACGAACTCCGCATACCCCGGCGCGGTGCCGGGCTGGCGGGCTGAGGC
>JAJYKN010000261.1 GCA_021788515.1 Nitrospirota bacterium
TGCCGGCCCGGCGTATGGCGGCGGCGATCCGTTCGGCGGCGCCCGCGCCCTGCACCGGCACGGGATAAATGAAGATGTGCATTTTCGGATGACGGCGCTTGATCACCCGCAGCATGTCGCGGATGGCCGCGCCGGTGGGCGACGTGATGATCCCGATTCTCCGCGGTAGGACGGGCAGCGACCTCTTGTGATCGGGGGCAAACAGCCCTTCCTTTTCAAGGCGCGCCTTGAGCTGCTCAAAAGCCAGTTGGAGCGCGCCGATGCCCTTGGGTTCAATATAGTCGGGGATCAGCTGGTATTCACCGCGCGGCTCGTACAAACTCAGCCGGCCCCGGCAGATGACCTGCATCCCATGCTGGAGCGTGAATTTGAGATGCCGGTGAGACGAGCGAAACAGGACCGCACGGACCTGACTATGCTCGTCTTTCAGGGTGAAGTAGGCGTGGCCGGACTGCGGAATGGTGAGATTGGATATCTCCCCCTCGACCCAAACCTCGGGAAACGTCCCTTCGAGGAGGTTTTTGATCTGATACGTAAGCTGCGTAACAGTGAGAATGTGAGTTTGCATAATGGATAATTGCGGAATGCGGAATGCCGAAGGTACCTCCGGCATCCGCAATCCAAAATTTGCAATTCTGCTGTTATGATTTCAGATGTATTCTTTCTATCGCCTTCGCTTTCCCCGTTTTCCCGTCGATATCGAGAAGCACCGCGTTCAGATGGACCGGCCCCTTCGGGATCTCGAACCGGTGCGGCGTTTGGTAAAGAAAGCGAGCAATGGCCTGCTCTTTTTTTACGCCGATGACCGAGTCTGTCGGTCCGGTCATCCCCGCGTCCGTGATAAAGGCGGTGCCTTTTGCAAGGACACGTTCATCGGCGGTCTGGACATGCGTATGGGTCCCGATGACCGCGCTCGCTTTGCCGTCCAGATGCAAGGCAAGGGCGGCTTTTTCCGACGTGGCTTCCGCATGAAAATCGATGATCACCACGGGTGTTTCTTTTTTGAGTTTTTCTATTTCCTGCTCGGCCACGCGAAAGGGATTTTCCAGGTTCGACATAAAGACGCGGCCCTCAAGGTTCAGCACGGCGGCCTTTCCCGCCTTCGTGGAAATAACGACACTTCCATAACCGGGGTTGCCTGCAGGATAATTCGCGGGCCTGATCAAACGATCCTGCTTGGTGAGATAGGGCTCGATCTCCTTTTTGTCCCAGACGTGGTTGCCCGACGTCAGCACATGAATCCCGAGGGCGAAAAGCTCCTCGGCAATTTCGGAAGTGATGCCGAACCCCCCGGCGGCATTCTCGCCGTTGGCGATCACCAGATCGGGAGCGTGGGTTTCCGCCAGGCTGCGGATGTTCGCACGAACCATTTTTCTGCCGGGTTCGCCGATGATGTCGCCGATGAACAGGACTTTCAAAAGACCTCCAAAAATCAGAAAACGGAAGCCAGAAGTCAGACAAAGGCAAAACCCTTCGTCTGTCCCCTGTCATCTGTTTTCTTTATCTCTTCTCTGCTTCCCTACTTCGCAAATTCAACATACCGGCTCTCGCGCACCACCGTCACCTTGATCTGTCCAGGATAGGACAGCTCGGCCTCGATCTTCTTGGCGATGTCCCGCGACAGTTGGGCGGAGTGGGCATCGGAAAGGTCTTCCGGCTTCACGATGATCCTGATCTCGCGCCCCGCCTGGATGGCATAGGACTTTTCCACCCCTTTGAAGGAATTAGCGGTCGACTCGAGCTGCTCAAGCCGCTTGAGATAGCTTTCGAGCGTCTCGCGCCGGACACCTGGCCTGCCGGCCGAAAGCGCGTCCGCGGCCGCAACCAGCACGGACTCGACGCAGGAGGGTTCCCCGTCTCCGTGGTGGGTCAGGATCGCGTTCAGCACCTTGGGGCTCTCGCCGTACTTCTTCGCCACATCGCCGCCGAGCTGGGGATGGGTCCCCTCCACTTCGTGGTCGATGGCTTTGCCGAGATCATGCAGCAAGCCTGCGCGCCGGGCGAGCTTCTGGTCCACGCCGCATTCCGCGGCCATGATGCCGGCGAAATAGGCAACCTCGCGGGAATGCATGAGAACGTTCTGGCCGTAGCTCGTCCGGTACTTGAGCCTTCCGAGGAGCTTGATGATCTCCGGGTGGATGTTGTGGATACCGAGGTCGAACGCAGCCTTCTCGCCCTCTTCCTTCATGGCGACATCGAGGTCCTTTTTCACCTTTTCCGCGATTTCTTCGATGCGGGCGGGATGGATGCGCCCGTCCTGCATCAGGCGCTCGATGGTCAGGCGGGCGATCTCGCGGCGGAGCGGGTCATAACAGGACAAAATCACCGCTTCGGGCGTATCGTCGATGATGAGGTCGATCCCGGTTGCGGCTTCGATGGCCCGGATATTCCGTCCCTCGCGGCCGATAATCCGTCCCTTCATCTCGTCGTTCGGGAGGTTCACCACCGACACGGTGGCTTCAGCCACGTAGTCGCTGGCGTAGCGCTGGATAGCCAGGCTGATGATGTTCTTGGATTTTTTATCGGCTTCTTCCTTCGCCTCGTCCTCGATCCGCTTGATGGACTTGGCGGCCTCGAACTTTGCTTCGTCCTCCATGGAAAGCATGAGCTGGCGCTTGGCCTCCTCCGCCGTCATGTTCGCAATCTTTTCGAGCAACTCGCGCTGCTCGCGCAGGCCCTTCTCGAAACGCTCTTCTTTTTCGATCGCTACCTTTTCCCGGGCCGAGATCTCCCGTTCACGCCGGACCGCGTCCCCTTCCCGTTTCTCGATCAGGTCCATCTTCTTTTCGAGACTTTCTTCCTTCTGGGTAAGCCGTCGCTCCTGGTTCTGAAGCTCCTGGCGCTTGTCGCGCGTCTCTTTTTCGAAGTCCGCCCGCGCCTGGTAGAACTTGTCCTTGGCCTCGAGTATGGACTCCTTGCGTTTGGTCTCTGCTTCACGCTCTGCATTAGTTATGATCCGTGCCGCCTCTACTTCAGCGTCCTTGATCTTGCCCGCGGCGGTCTTTCCTTTGATCATCAGACCGACGCCAACTCCTGCGGCAAGTCCCACGACCAACAGTACAATATACTCAATCATTCTTTTCCTCCTGGAGTCTCTTCTTCAGCCCGGCAAGACGTTCCTTGATTCTCTTTTCCTCGCCTTGTTCCGTGGGCCGGTAGTATTCCCGCTTGTGCGGGAGGTAATCCTGAGCCACATAGTGGCCCGGGAAATCATGCGGATATTTGTATCCTTTGCCCCGGCCGAGCCGCGCTGCTCCCTTGTAGTGGGCGTCCTTCAAATGGTCCGGCACGGGCAACAGGTTCCCTTCTTCTATATCTTTCATCGCAGCTTTGATCCCGAGATAGGATGCGTTGCTTTTGGGAGCCGAAGCGACATAGGCGGCGGCCTGCGCGAGCGGCAGCGCGCCCTCGGGCATGCCGATGCGCTCGACCGCCTGGTAGGCGGACGTGGCCACAAACAGGGCGCGCGGGTCGGCGTTCCCCACGTCCTCGCTCGCGGCAATCACGATCCTGCGGGCGATGAACAGCGGGTCTTCCCCGGCGTAAATCATCTTCGCCATCCAATAGAGCGCCGCATCGGGGTCGCTCCCGCGCATGCTCTTGATGAACGCGGAGATCGTGTCGTAGTGTTCGTCCTCGTCGTAGACAAGCGCCTTTTTTTGAATGGACTCCTCGGCGGCATGCAGATCATAGAGAATCGTTCCATCAGCGCCCGGCGCTGTTGACAATGCGCCGAGTTCAAGCGCGTTCAGGGCGCGCCGCGCGTCCCCGTTCGATTTTGCGACGATGAGCTCCAGCGCTT
>JAJYKN010000262.1 GCA_021788515.1 Nitrospirota bacterium
TCCTTTACGATATTCTCGATGGATTGCTGAAAATTCCCGGGCATGGAGCTGATCTCTTTTTTCACCCCTTTGCCGTGGGTCACAAACAAGGGATAAATAAAATCATCAGGCGAGAGTTTGGTCTCCCGCACCATACGGCGTATGTTCTCGTTTGCACGAAGTCTTCTGGGCCGGTACATCGGTTGGAACATGGAATCTCCTCGAAGAATCTATAACCACGGATGAACACTGTTTAAGACAAATCCTAAATCCGCAATTCTTAATTCTAAATTCTTAATTCGTTATTGCTCTAGCTGCACCCGCATCCGCCGGAACCGCACCCGCCGCCGCTCTTCTTTGATGATGATTCCTCGCCGCCGCAGCCACAGCTGCCGCCTGCCGGCGCACCGTTCGGGAAACCGATGACAAAACCCTCGCCCCGCTCGTCGACGATAAACCCGAGTTCGGCCCCCTCAAGGGTCTTCGTGGTCGATTCATCAAGGAACAGCCGGGCGCCGTTCTTTTCCACAACCGTGTCTCCATCGCCGGTCTTGTCATCAATCATGATCTCGTAGGAAGGGCCGCAGCATCCGCCGCCGGCCGCCGACACCCGCAAGGCATGATTCGGCACGCCCTCAGCGCTCAATATCTCTTTAATTTTGTCTGCTGCCAAATCTGAAATGGTAATCATGTATTCTCCTTTTTTCTCTTACCCGTGCTCTCCCTCAAGAGGGAAGGCACCCCTCCCTCAGGGGAAGGGATAATAGGATGGGTGCGCACTATTTTAAAATACTCCGCCATCGCATCAACGAGTGCGGGGATGGTATATTCTTTCGGCATGATCGCTATCGTCATGCCGTAGTCTTCGGCGGTCCTGGCCGTTACAGGACCGATGCAGGCCACAACAACGCCGTCAAGTAATGTTTTATACTCTTTTTGGCCGAGTATTTCAATAAAATTATGGACCGTGGACGAGCTCGTGAACGTCACTGCGGCGATTTTTTTCTCTGCGAACAGCTTTTTTACCCTGTCAACGTCAGCGGTCGGCTTTACATTTTCGTATGCCGTAGCTACCGTGACCTCGGCGCCAAGCTCTTTCAGTTTGTCAGGGATGAGCTCGCGCGCCTTCTTTGCCCGGGGGATCAGGAATTTGAGGCCTTGAACCTTCTCGCCGGCAAATGCATCAAGCACGCCCTCAGCCTTGAATTCCGCGGGGACCTTATCAGGCCGAAGACCGTACGCTTCCAGAGCTTCAGCTGTCTTTGGCCCGACCGCGCAGATATTGACCCCCTTAAGAATGCGGATGTCGTTGCCGCGGGTGCGAAGGCGCTCCATGAAGAATTTGACGGCATTCGCGCTCGTAAAAATGAGCCAGGTATAGGATTCGATCGCTTTCAATGCCGTATCAAGTTCATCCCAGCTCGCCGGGGGAACCACGTCGATGGTCGGGAACTCGATGGTCGTTGCTCCGCGGTCGATCAGCATCTCGGCAAACGCGCTCGCCTGGTCGCGCGAGCGCGTGACAACGATGCGCTTGCCGAAGAAGGGCTTTGATTCATACCAGTTCAGTTTTTCCCTGAGTCGTACGACCTCGCCCACGACAATGATCGCCGGCGGCCCCAGCTTCGCTTCTTTGACCTTGAGAACGATATCCTTGAGCAATCCGGTAACGACTCGCTGGTCCGTGCGAGTTCCCCACTGGATGACCGCTATGGGCGTATCCGCGCTCCTGCCGTTCGAGACAAGGTTATAGACAATGCTCTGGATATTCTTCATCCCCATGAAGAACACGAGTGTGCCAACGCCTGTCGCAAGCTTGTCCCAGTGTATCTTTGATTCCGGTTTTGTGGGATCTTCATGCCCGGTCACAAAGGCAACGCTCGCGGTATGGTCGCGATGGGTGAGCGGAATACCCGCGTACGTCGGCACTGAGGTGGCCGCGGTAACGCCGGGCACGACCTCGAAAGCAATGCCGCGATCAACCAGTTCTTCAGCTTCTTCGCCGCCCCTGCCGAAAATAAACGGGTCCCCGCCTTTCAAACGAGCGACGACCTTTCCTTCCAGCGCTTTCTTGACAATGAGGGAGTTGATTTCTTCCTGCGGCAGGGTATGCCTGCCCCCCTGTTTTCCCACGTAGATAAGTTCGGCATCGGGCCTGCGCTGCTCAAGCAGACGCTCGTTCGCAAGATAGTCGTAGATGATCACGTCCGCCTTCTTCACGCAGTCCAGACCTTTGACCGTGATGAGCCCGGGATCGCCGGGGCCGGCTCCGATGAGATATACTTTTCCGATTGGTTGGGTCATAACAGCAGATTCTTTCTCTCGCAAAGACGCTCCCTGCCCTCGTTTATGGCCGTGTTTTCGCCAGAGTGCAGGCCGGGTGCAGCAAAAGGCGCAAAGAAATGCCAAGTCAAGAATCAGGTTCCCCTGGCGTCCTTTGCGCCTTTGCGCGATAATTTAGTTTTCTAAAAGATTGTTGCCGCTGAAATCGGTATTGTTTCCGTAGACCTCGCGAAGGATAACATCCGCTCCCTTTTTAAGAAGCGCTTCCGCAAGGGTGACGCCGAGCTTTTCCGCTTTGTCCGGCTCGCCAACGATAGCGTCCTTGATGATCCGCTTGCCGTCAACGCTGCCTACAAGGCCGGCGAGATGCAGTTTCCCGTCCTTCACCTGGCCGTAGCACGCAATCGGGACTTGGCATCCGCCTTCGAGCCTCCGGAGGAGCGCACGCTCGCCCATGACGCACGTGCGGCTGTCCGCATGGTTGAAGAACGAGATCATCTCGTTCAGTTCCCGGTCGTCAATCCGGCACTCGATCCCGAGAGCGCCCTGGCCGATGGCCGGCAGACTGAGCTCCGGCGGGAGGTACTCCGTAACGTTTTCCGCAAGGCCGAGCCGCTTCACGCCGGCCGCAGCGAGGATGATGGCGTCGAACTTTCCCTCTTTCAATTTCTGCAGCCGCGTGCCCACGTTGCCCCGAAGCTGGTGGATCACGAAGTCCGGACGGAGGCTCATGATCTGGGCCTGACGCCGGAGGCTGCTCGTCCCGATGTTCGCGCCCCGGGGAAGGTCGTTGAATTTCACCCTGTTCCGGGAAAGCAGTGCATCCCGTACGTCCTCACGCTCGGTAATGCACGAAAGATGAAGTCCGTCAGGGAAAAAAGTCGGCACGTCCTTCATGCTGTGGACCGCGATATCGATCTCAGCGGCCAGCATAGCCTCTTCGATTTCTTTGACAAAGAGCCCCTTGCCGCCGACCTTGGCGAGCGGCACGTCGAGGATCTTATCTCCCGTGGTCTTGATCTTCGTAAGCGTCACGCGAACAGCGGGATACTTCTTCTCCAGCTCCGACTTCACCCACTCCGCCTGCCAGAGAGCAAGGGCGCTGGCGCGGGTACCGATCCTGATTTCTTTTCTCAACGAAAGCTCCTTAAAAACTTTTTGGCCGCGGGTCAGTGCAGACAACCGCGGATGACGGACAAAATAAAGACTTTATCGATTCTTGTTTCTTATTCCGGACGATCAGCGGCACTTGCTCTTTGATTCCCGGCTCTCGTCGGGAATCGCCGCATTATCAGGCTCCCCCGCCTTCTCGTGACCGGGGCGCTTCAGTTCCTTGTCCAGGTTGAACAGTCTTCGTGCAATGGCTATGGTATTGTCGCCGTTGCCGGGGTTGGAAGCCGCCTGCTTCAAAATAACGAGGGGCGCATGCAGCAGCTTGTTCACGATCGATTGGGACATAAGATCGACCGCCCTCTTCTGGTCTTCCGAAATGCCGTTCAGCGATCCGAGCGTCTTTACAAGACTTTGCTC
>JAJYKN010000263.1 GCA_021788515.1 Nitrospirota bacterium
GTAAAAAGTCAGAATCACCCTTCGACAGGCTCAGGGTGAACGGTTTAACTTATTGATTTTCCGTTCGTGCTGAGCTTGTCGAAGCATGAACGATGAATCGAAAATGACTTCTTACGACTTCATCAAAATTAAAAACCTTCAAATTACTGAGGACACCATCACCGCCCAGCTCGTGGACGGGCGGACAATCAGTGTTCCGCTGGCCTGGTCCTGGCGGCTATCGGAGGCGACGCCGAAACAGCGAGCGCGCTATGAACTGATCGGAGACGGCCAGGGTGTGCATTGGCCGGACGTCGATGAGGATATCAGCGCTGAAGGCATGCTGTACGGCATCCCGGCGCACAAGCCGAAAAAGTAATAGAGCGAGTGAGAGAAGGCGCCAGCATACCAGAGCCCGTCAACACTCTGGTATGCTGCAAGGCATGAAATCCGTAAGGAAGAAATTTACAAGCTGAGCAACGCTCCCCCTGCCATACCCCTCGCGTTCACTTCGTTTTCGTATTAGGTTGTTCGATGCAGCGGGGCCCCTGCGTTGCCGTTTCCCGACCGCGGCGCCGAACCGCCTCCCGGGCGCGCGCGCTTGAGGAGCTTCCGTCTTCGCTTCTGAGCTTCCAGCCGCTTCCTCTTTTTTTTCACCGAGGGCTTTTCGTAAAAGCGCCGGTTCTTCAGCTCACCGAATACCCCGTCCAGCTGGAGTTTCTTCTTCAAGTCCCGCAGGGCTTTTTCAACGTTTTGGGACTGGACCCTTACCTCCAAGACCGACCCCCTCCGCCGCCGTATCCACCGCCGCGATTGCCGCCTTTGCCACCGCCGCCGGAGCCGGAGCGCCCGCCTGTTGTCTTCGGCCGGGCCTCATTTACCGTGATCGTCCGGTCCATGAGAGACGTGCCATTCAGGGTTTGGATCGCCTTTTCTGCGTCCTCGTCCGCTGCCATCTCCACAAAACCGAACCCTTTGGACCTGCCGGTCTCCTGATCGACGATCAGCGTGACGGACAGGACCTCTCCGATCTTGGAGAATGCCTCGCGCAAATCCTCATCGTGAGTGTTGTACGACAGATTCCCGACATACAATTTCTTCGCCATGTTGCCTCCTGTGTGCTTCAAATTCGCGCCGCCAACCGTCCTCTCAGCGCGTTCATATCCCTTCCGCACGGTCGCGCCGCGTTCCCGATTGAAAAATGGGAAGAGGGGACCTGCGTGTGCCGGCCAAGCCGCATCGTCCGCCACCCATGCATGCTGTCGCTTTTTGAGGTGTGAAAAGGTGAGAGCAGGAGGAGTCAGTGATCGATGACGGGGCGCGGACACCATTCGTTCATCAAAACGAGTGCGCCTTGCCCCGGTGACGGTATCGGTATTTCAGTACATTATACGCGATTTAGCGCCAGTTGCAAGCGCTTTCCGGCAAAAAGAGATGATAATGCTTTTTTTCAGCTGCTTCCCGGACGATTTCGTTTCAAAAGGGAAAGAATACTTGCCGCAAAAGTGCGCATGAGACGCAATGAATATTCGTAATGTTTTGCGCGACTTGCGCATTTTCGCTGATGGGAAAGATTTTGCTCCGCCTGTCCGGGCCAGGCTTAAAGCATCTCAAGCGCCTTTTTGAGCGCCTCTGCCTTCTGGAGCGTTTCGAAATACTCCCGGGATGGATCGGAGTCGGCCACGATGCCGGCCCCGACCTGGATGTGCGCCTGCCCGTCCTTTACGACAAAGGTCCTGATGACGATGTTGAGGTCCATGTCTCCGGCGTTCGAAATGTAGCCGATGGACCCGGTATAGGGCCCGCGCGCCACCGGTTCAAGCTCATCGATGATTTCCATGCACCGCACTTTGGGAACACCGGTGATCGTGCCTCCCGGAAACACGGCGCGCACGAGGTCGAAGGCGTCCTTCCCGTGGGTCAGCGTGCCGCGCACGTTCGAAACGATATGGATCACGTGGGAGTAATCCTCGACGACCATCATCTCGTCAACGCTGACCGAGCCGTAGTCGCACACTTTTCCGAGATCGTTCCGCTCGAGGTCCAGGAGCATGATGTGCTCGGCCCGTTCCTTTTCGTTGGTCAGGAGTTCAACGGAAAGTTCCCGCGTCTCCACGTGGTCGGTCCCCCGCCTTCGCGTGCCCGCGATGGGCCTTGTATCGACCTCCCCCTCGTGAAGGCGGATCAGTCGTTCGGGAGAAGAGCTTATGAGCTGCAGATCGTTGAAATCAAGATACGCGGCAAAGGGAGACGGGTTGACCTGGCGCAGGATTTTATACAAGCGGAGCGTGTCCGCGCCGTTAATCGGCGCTGAAAACCGCTGGGACAGGTTCGTTTGATAAATGTCTCCCGCCGCAATGTACTCTTTGCAGCGTTTGACCATGGACTCAAACTCCGCCTGGGTCAGGTTGGAAATAAGCGGGCCGCTCCTGGCGCCGTTTTTTTGATCGAACGCCGTCGCATCGGCTCCCGCGGCCTCATACATCTTATCCGCTATATGCGCAATTCGTTCGACGGCAGCGTCATACAGCCCGTCCCACTGTCCTTGTTCGGGCCGCCGAAAACCCAGTTCCTGCTCCCGGGCGCCGGGGTTCACGATCACCCAGGTTTTATCCAAAACGTGATCAAACGCCACGACCAGATCGACGAATACGAAATAGGCTTCGGGAATGTCCAGGTCCGCTGCGGCATTTCGCGGAAGCTCCTCGAACTGGTGCACGAAGTCGTAGGAAAAAAAACCGACTGCTCCCCCGGTAAAGGGCGGAAGGCCGGGAACGCGCCCGGTCCGGTAGTTGTTCAGCAGATCCCGCAGCTTCAGAAGCGGCTTTCGCTTCGTGGCGGCCCGCCTGCCGTATTTCCCGGCCGGCGTCGCAGGCAGAATGAGTTCAACCGTATCGCCTCTCGACCTGAAGATCAAATAGGGGTCCGCGGTGACAAAAGAGTACCTGCCGATTTTTTCGTGTATTCGCGCGCTTTCGAGCAACACGGGATAGCCCAGGCCCCGCAATCCCTCAAGTGCGGCGAGCGGAGTCAACCCCGGTGCTCCGATTTCCCGGGAAAGAGGCATTATTGTTCCCGACCCGAGATGGCGGAAAAATTCTTTTTTTGTGGGGCTGGTTTTATCCATGGGTAAGTGGTGAAATTGTAAAGATAATTTTCCGGGCGGTCAAGACAATTATTCAAGCTTCGCTTTCTGAAATATGCTATAGTTGAATTAGAAGAGAGGCACAGCAGGGATCTTTGAAAAAAAAGTTTCGTAAGGCGTTGCCGAACCACCACCGATAGGTGTCCAGATGATAACCCGTCTTAAAGGGGATCAGGCATCGCACGGGATGGAAGCCGAAACCGGCGGGAAGCCGCAAGTTGAGCGGTAAAACTTCCGGTTGTTTCACAGGCGACCAGACGGGCGAAAGAGCCAAAACCCCTAAGCCAGGGGCTACGCGGGAAGAGGCCAAGGGGCCAATACACACGACGCTTCACAGGGTCTGCAAAGCAGAGCCGCAGAAGCAGGATGTACTTCCCCCAGTAACCGTGGCCCAGCGGAATATCAAACCGGTTCGCAGGCAGCGCCTTTTTTTGTTTCTCCGCCCTTTTTTCACATTTTCCGACGCTCGATAAATACCGTGTACATTGCAGCTAAAGAGTTCTTCGCCCGAAAAAACCGTTAGACCTATCATTCCCTGGGATAAACTAGGACCATGGCAACCGTAACTGATAAAATATATTTTACCTACGAGGACATAAACCGCCTGCCTGACGGCAACTACGAAATCATTGATGGAAAGAGACGCGAGATAACGCCCTCGGGTTT
>JAJYKN010000264.1 GCA_021788515.1 Nitrospirota bacterium
CCAGACTGCATTTCAAATGCCGCTATCTGGCTATCCTGCTCCTGCTTCAGCAATTCAACAACTTCCAATGCTGAGTGTCTAGTCGACATTAACCCTCCATTGCTGATCATACCAGACTCTAAGGCAGGGCGTAACATGGGGTTGCTCGGCACTGAATTTTATCGAGGATAATAGTCATCTGGCAAACGCTTATATTTAATGCCAAAGATTTGGAGTATTTATCGGTATTCAGAATACCGTCACTTTTTGGCAAAGACAAGCGGTATTTAGGTGCGCGTCCGCCTGTTCACTTGCGTTTCCTTGCTTATCTTATACCGCCTGCCCTCGTCAATCAGGTTTTCAAAACCAACCACGTCCCCGCGCCGGAGTCTGCCGAAGACGTCGTTGCCCGGCGTCTCATCTTTATCCTGCCGCGTGATCAATTTTCTTCCAGCCTCGCCGCAGATATAGAATTCAATCTTCCCTTTTGATACCAGGGGCTCGCTCACCACGCGAAACACATGTTCCCCGTGCACATCACGAAGCGTTTTGGCGTCTTTGCGCACGATGAGATAGGAGAACTTGAGCGAGTCCTTCCGAAGTTTGGTGAGCTTGTCGAGTTCCTGTATCAATTCCGGCGGGTCCCAGGGGATGTCCTCGTGGCACCAGTCTTTCGGGTTCGCAAGTGCCGGGCATGCGGCATGACAAAGGCAGGGGGCATAGATAGGGAAACCCGCATCCACGAGCCCGTTCCTGACGGCAAGCAGGTCCCGCGCTGTCTCACGGAGGGCCGGTTCGATGATGATGCAGCTCCCGTCATCGGCAAGAAAACGATTCAGGAGGTCCGCCACAAGCGCGGTCCGCTTGGCGATCCGGGCCTCATCATGGATGAAGATTTCGTTCAGTACATTCGAGAAGATGATCAGATCGAAGGCCGTCTCCGGAAGGTGCGGTGCCTGCTCGATGGTTGAACGGATGGTTTTCAACGAGGCATCGAGATCGCTCGTACTTTTGAATTTAGTAACAAGTTCCCCGGCCATCTTCAGGTTCTCTGCAATGTGGTCAACAGCTGTAAACTCGATCCGGGGCCGTTTCTTCCCTGCAGAGAAAAACTCCAGCACGCCGAGCATGGCCGTTCCCGGGCCGCATCCCAGATCGAGAACGCGCAGCGTGTCCTTGTCAAGCAGCTTCCCCGGGTGTGCTGCAAGCTCGCGAAGCAACGCCTGAATTTTCACGAGGTTCGGAGGCAGGTAATAGGCTTCGTAGGCTTCCCGCAGCCCCCGGTCCTTCAGGTAAGCCGCGGGCAGGCTCTCGCGTTCCCGCGTCAAGAGGCGCGAGAGGCGGATGACATCGGCTGCCAGGGCCTTCAGCTCATCATGAGACCGCGCGTGTATCATCGTGCGTTGTTATACCATTTTTTGCCGGACAATGTAAGGGTCGTTCTTCACGGGAGGTTCCGGCGTGCGGAGGTCAGGCGGGATTTCCAGCAATTCATTTTGTTCGCGAGGGGCGAACCTGTAGGAACGAGCGTTTTGCGCGGTATTTACCTTCCCGAGATCCGTCTCTGCCGGAGCCCGCTTGCATCAAGACCGTTGAACTGCCGTCCGAATCTTTCTTTCAGGGAGGCTATCAACGTTGCCATGTCGCCCCCGGCATCGAAGGGCGCTTGCCCCGGCTGCCTGCTTATCCGGCTTTGAAAGCATTCGTCTTCCGCTGGCGTGAGGTGAATGAACTGGATGCCCCCCCGGTACAGCAATCCCTCCAGTCTGCACCAAATAAGAAAGCCGTATTTTTTCCCGTAGAGGCTCTCCTTGAACCAGATAATGCCCGGCTCGATCCCCTGTTCGGACGCTATTCCAATGCCGGTGGCGCTGATATTCACGATCCGGGCAAGGTAATCCCTTGCCCGGGGATTCTGAAAAGTGACGACCCCCAGGGAGCAGTTTCTTTCCAGGGTGACCGAGTAGCGTTTTAGTCCCTTCCGCTGATTGTGTTTTACAGTATCCACCAG
The DNA here is from genome assembly GCA_021788515.1 of Nitrospirota bacterium. GTDB lineage: Bacteria > Nitrospirota > UBA9217 > UBA9217 > UBA9217 > JAJYKN01. The sequence continues at coordinate 1,991 of JAJYKN010000264.1, forward strand.
GTGAATTCCTCAGGGCACGCGGATCTTTTTATAGGTTTTTTTCATCCATAGATTTCCTGCAATACATCCGCGAAAAATCGCTCTTTAGCCATTGCTCGTCTCCTTAGTTACTATAATGACATTTGTCCCCGTTGCTGCCCACAGGATGATTGGGCGACAACTGCACGCTGATCGCCGGATTTCAGCTTGCCGCCAGCAAGAGGGGCAGGGCATGCCGTATGATGGCCCGATACAGCGGCCCGGCAAAGGCCCGCGCACTTCGTTGCAGGAATTATATTCCAAATCAATTTCTAAAGAAAGCGTAAAATTGGGGAGGTTTGTCGAGAAGCTCCCCTCTTGGAATTTGGCGGCATGAGATGCGTTGGACTCATATACCATTTGCCCTGCGGGAAAACAGCGTTTATAATCAAACTAGCCGGTTGCTGAACTGCTTTTTCAGCCGCCTGCCTCGAAAGGCGCGATCAACAGGATATGGGTGTGCAAAAAAAAATAGCGTTTTGGTCAGTGGGTGTGCTTTCTCTCATAGTGGCCTTTTTCCTGTCCGTCCTTGTGCTTGCGCCTCTCTATCTCAATACGTTGTCGACAAAAGAAAAGATCGAAACCGCCATTTCCCGGCAACTGGGCGGTTCGGTTCGCTATCAACGGCTCACGATCTCCCTGTGGCCCCTGCCCCATGTCATTTTTCATGAGGCGCGTGTCTCAATACCCAAAACAGCTTCGGGAACGCTCAAGCTCATAAGCATCTACCCCCAGCTGTTTCCTCTCATGAAAGGAGACCTGCTCCTCTCCCGGATCCTGGTCCAGGAACCGGACCTTTCGATCGCGCTTCCGGAAACCGTCCAGGCGGTTCAACCGGAGGCCCTCTCCTTGCCTGAAGTAAAGAGGAACGTCCTGCTCGTGCTCAAGTACCTTACGGCGATCGGCCCGGGTCTTGTCGTTGAAATGGACCAGGGCGACATTAAGCTCACCAGGAAAGGCCATCTCCTGCTTTTTCTGCAGGACGCGGCTGTGCGGTTTAATGCTCCGCCGGGGACAGTGAACATTACGCTCAGGGCACATGCGGAACCCTGGGGCGCTTTTTCCATGAGCGGCAAATATTCATTTAACGACGATAAGGCGGAAGTACAAGACCTTGCCCTTACAGCGGGGCGCTCCGCGCTTTTCGGTTTTTCCGCCGGTCTTGCCTGGAAGGACGCGCCGCGTCTCAACGTCGCCTCGGGCAGGGCGTCCTTCGCGCTCGCCGAATTGTATCAATGGCTGTCCTCGTCAGGAACTCTGACCGCGTATGTGAATGACGTGAGATCGTTGTCCGGCGAAGTCACCCTGGCGTCCGTGCAGGCCAATGTCCCGCTGTATCACCTCGCTGACTCAAAAATGACAATAGCCGGCGAAGCAGGAAACGTCGTCTTGGACTGGGGCCCTCTTCCCGCCCCTTTGTCCGTGACCGGCCAATTCATTGTCGAGGAGAACAGGCTGATGGTGTCCGATTTCTCAGCGCACCTGGGCGCCTCGGCATTGTCCCGCATCTCCGCCTCTCTTTCAGACAGGAAAAACCCTGTGATCGGGGTAAAAAGCGGACAGGCCGTAATCAACCTTGGCGAGGTTTTTCTTTGGGGCAAACGCATCGGAACAATGCGCGATATGCTGAACAAGGTTAAAAACCTGGCAGGCATCGTCAGGCTTTCGTCCCTCCATTTCAGCGGGCCGCTCTTTTCGCCCCGGACGTGGAAGCGGGCGCTTTCCGGAAGCCTCGAACATATCGCGCTTGCCTCGCCCCTTCTTCC
>JAJYKN010000265.1 GCA_021788515.1 Nitrospirota bacterium
TTTTCTGGATAAGGGCATCCATGTGGGGACCGTCAGGCACCATATTCACGTCAACCGCCGGGCCTTCCTGGCGATTCTGATAAATATCGCTGGAATTCACGAACTGTGCGCCCGGGATATGACCTGCGGAAAAGGTTGCCTGAGAGTTGACGTCGAGAATGATCGCCCGGCTGGTACCCGTTGCGGTCAGCGCGCCGTTGTCTATCCATCCCTTGAGTGTCGCGGAATCGATCAGCGGCGTCGGGGTCGTGAAGGCGGAGGTCGGTGGGGCTGCCGGTGACGAGGAACTGCCTCCCCCGCACCCGGCCAGCGGGAGAAGGACCGCACACAAAAAGAACAAAAACAGGGTGAATACATTTTTTTTCCTCATTGCAAATCTCCTTTCAAAAGTGCCGATGCCGACTGACGGCAATTCAGCGTGGTCGCTGAAAGGGATATAGCAATAAACATGCCCTTTAAGAACATGAGAAAAAATGAATGGTTAGGTAGAGAAGAGCAGCAGGAGGGTATTTCAAAATGAAAGCTATTTCAAAATGGAATGCATGATCATTCAAGACCGTACTTTTTGATCTTCCGCCAGAGGGAGGTAGTGCTTATGCCTAAAACCCCGGCAGCCTTTGCCTTCTGCCCCTGAAGGCTCTCGAGCGTTCTCCGGATGACGGTTTTTTCCATATCCTCGAGCTTCACAAGGCCTGAACACAGCTCGTCATCGTTTACCTGCGCCCCGGACTGCCGAGGCAAATGAACGGCCCTCAGTTCATCGCCGGATTCGAAGATAATCGCCTTTTCGATGATATTTTCCAGTTCCCGCACGTTCCCCGGCCAGGAGTACTCGGACAATCTGTTGATCGTATCAGCGGCAATGCCGTTGAACTGTTTGCTGTATTTAAGCGCGTATTTGTTCAGAAAATGATAGGCCAGGGAGGGAATGTCCTCTTTTCTCTTCCTGAGGGCGGGAATGTCAACGGTCACCATGTTCAGCCGGTACAGAAGGTCCTTCCGGAATTTTCCGCCCTCCGCCTCTTTGTCAAGCGGCGTATTCGACGCGGCAATGATCCTGACGTCCACGTTTACGGGGTCGGTGCCACCTACGCGCAAAAAGCTCCCTTCCTGCAGGACCCTCAGGAGCTTCACTTGAAACTGAGCGGAAGTTGCGTGCACTTCGTCGAGGAAAATGGTCCCGTTGTCCGCTGCCTCAAAAAGCCCCTTTTTCACCCTGTCCGCCCCGGTAAAGGCTCCTTTTTCGTAGCCGAACAGTTCGGATTCGAGCAGGGACTCTGCAAGTGCGGCGCAGTTCACCGGCAGAAATACTTCCCGGCGCCGTTTGCTGCCGTTGTGGATCAGCCGGGCCGCGAGCTCCTTGCCGGTCCCCGTCTCGCCCTGAATCAACACGGTGGTATCGAACGGCGCGATCTTCGCGATCAGTCCTTTCAGGCTCTCGATGGCTCTGCTCGTACCCACGATTCCGCCGTCATTGCATTCATTGATGTCGCGCAGAAGCCGCGTGTTCTCCCGGGAAAGGCGTATATATTCTTTCGCCCGTCTCACGAGCGCCAGGAACGCTTCGGGTTCAAAGGGTTTTTCGATATAATCATAGGCCCCTTTTTTGACCGCCGCGATGGCTGATTCGATGCTTCCATACCCGGTTATAATGATGACAACGACCTCGGGATTGATCTCCTTTGCGCGCTCCAATACCTGCATGCCGTTCATGTGGGGCATCTTGAGATCGGTGGTTACAATATCGATCTCGCGGTGATCGAGCAGGTGCAGGGCTTCTCTGCTGTCGTGAGATATGATTGTCGTCATGCGGTCCTGCTTCAGGATATCGCTGACGAGCTGGGCCATGCGGGGGTCGTCATCGAGCACGAGAGTGGTAATGGTTTTCATGTCATCCTTTCAAATGGCGAACGTCAAATGACGAACGGGCAAGCATATTATAAAGTCGCTCCCCTTCCCCTCTTCGCTTTCAACCTGTATCGAGCCTCCGTGTGCGCTTACAATCCCCGCGCAAATGGACAAGCCCAGGCCTGTTCCCTCGCCGATGGCCTTTGTTGTAAAAAAAGGGTCGAAGATCTTCGCTCGCACATCCTTCGACATGCCCAACCCGTTGTCCCTTATCTCGATCGAAACGGTTTGATCGCAGAGCCGGGTCCGTATGCGGATCTCGCCCGGGCCGGTAATCGCCTGCATCGCGTTCAACAGGATATTGATGATGACCTGCTCGAGCTGCCTTTTATCGGCTTTCAGAACGGGAATTTTCCCCAGTTCCATCTGCACCGCGATTTCACGCTTGTCGATCTCCCCGCCGAGAATCCGGACGCAGTCGGTGACTACTGCATTAATGTCCGCATCGACCGATTCCAGCCTGGATTGGCGTGTAAAATTCAAAAGCCCTTTGATGATGGCGCTCCCCCGCTTGGCCTGCTCCGCGATGATCTCGAGACGCTCCTGCTCCTGCGGGGACAATCCCTCCTCTTTCAGGAGAAGCCTGGCGTATCCCAGGATGCTGCCGAGCGGGGTGTTCAATTCGTGGGCTATGCCTGCGGAAAGCTGACCCAGGGCAGCGAGCTTTTCGGTCCGGTAATGATTTTCCTGCCTGCGCTTTTCTTCGGTAATGTCCCTGAAGCTGTACACCGTACCGCCGTCGTTTCCGCTGCCGTCCTTCAGGGAAACCGAACTCAGGGAAAGAATGCGATTCCGGTCACCGGCGGCGACAACCGGCAGTTCCGCGTTGACGGGATCCTTTTGAAGCGTGAACAGAACCGGATCAGCGTGCAGCATCGTGAAAAAATATTTATAATACAGTCCCAACACATTTCTTTCCGGATATCCCGTGATACGGGCCGCGGCGTTATTGAAAGACACGATGATTCCCTGCTTATCAGTCACCAGCAGTCCTTCTGAAAGACTCTGAAGGATCGCGGCAAGTTTTGACTTCTCCGTAAGGTAAAACCCGCGCTGTTCCCGTGCCGCGTCTTGAGCTCGTTTTGTGTCGGAAATGTCGAGCAAGACCTCGATCGCGCCGATGATGCTGCCTTCTCCATCTTTCAAGGGGGTCGTAACGATTTGGAAATGTTTGCCCTTCTTCAGAACCTCCCTTACGATCACGGGCTTCCCGGTCTCCATCGTATCGAGGGCGGGGCAATCGAGGGCGGGCGAGGACTTGTTGCAGTACACTTCATGGCAGTATCTTCCGGTCACTTCGCCGACGCCGTCGTCGACCAGCAGGGCGCGCTGCTTTTCGTTGTATTTAAGGATCCTGAAATCACGGTCGATGATGGAAATACCGACGCCCGTTGCATCGAAGATCGCCTGCAACTGGTTATGGGTAATCGTGAGTTCCTGGTTCGTTTCTTTCAGATGCTCGAGCACCTGCCCAAACGAATCCGTAATAATACCGAGGGGATCGAGATCAAGAAGCGTCTCATCATCAAGCTCTTCGGGCTCGAGCGGCGAGGTGCCCATTACCAGAAGAAGCTGGTTGACCTTATCCCGGATGTACTCGATGTATTTCCGGTCGTAGGCGAGCGCGGTTTTCGGCTCCCGCGGCTTCTTGAGAGGCGTTCGTTCTTTTTTCCCCGCTGTCTTCATTTGTGCGCGCCCACCCGTATCTGGTAATAGGTCGAGACCTTCCGGACCTCGACGTCATACCCCATGGCGCGCGCCGAATCAGGGATCGTCCTCGTCGCGTCGCGGTGGTCCGTTTTGATGGTCAGCTCGGCCTCGCCCTGCTTCAATTTGTTGCGATGCGTGTTGAGTTCCTTCAAC
>JAJYKN010000266.1 GCA_021788515.1 Nitrospirota bacterium
GAAGCAGGTCGCGAGGGACGTTATGATAACCAAGAGCACGATCATTTTTTTCAAATTGCTGTTTCGAAGCGCGCCAAGCCCCTGGGCTGCCATGAGCGTCAGCATGGGGAAAACGGGGAGGATGTACCGGACCCGCTTCAGCTCGAAAAAAACGGAAAGAAACGGCAGCCAGAGCACGATCAGGTATTTCAGGTCACGCTTCAGTATTGCAATGAAGGCGGAGGCGACTGCCGCGATGGTTATGACGGGGTGGACCTGAAAGAAAAAGATCGATGCCCATGTTTCGGTCCACCGGCCGAGATTCGCTCGCTGGAATCCCATGAGAAGCTTAATCTGGCCGACGACGACATCGAACTTGAGCAGTACGGGGACGCCGACAAGAAGGAGGGAAAGCAGAAACACGCGGAGGGTCGTCTGAAGCACGTCCCGGCGGAGCTCGCCTTCCTTCCGAAGATAATAGACGAGCGATATGATCGGCAAAACCGACAGCATGGGCCACACTGAATATTTGCAAAAAGAGGCGACAAAAATTGCGCACGCCGCGGCTATCGTGCGGCCGATGCCGCCGGCGTCCACTGCCCGGATATAAAGATAGATCGAGAGCGTAAGGAAAAACATCGTATGCACGTCAAGGAGCATGAGCGGCGTCTGGATGATGAGTTAGGGGATCCCGAGCAGCAGTATGCCTGCATAAAAACCGGTGTCTTCATCCCAGAGCGTTTTCCCTAGCAGATACGTGACGACCGAGGTCATCCCGAAAAGCAGGGAGGTGAAAAGCTGGATGTAGATCCTCGATTCCCCGAATATCCTGAAAATGACCCCGTCAAAGAAGGGTATAGCGGGCTCGTCCATCCAGGCCTGGATGCCGTGTCCCCATTCTTTTAAAAAATAAGGGATGCCGTAGAGCTCAAGATTTTTTGCCTGCGTGACGTAGCGCGAAGCGCTCACATTTACTTCCGGCGTGCTCCAAAAAAAAGCGGTTGCAATGAAGCATGCGAGAAAGAGGAAGAGCACGCGCGGGAAAGTCAGCGGCAAAGACAAATGCATCCTGGACAAGATGAATGCCGACAAGACGCCGCCGAGCAAGACAAAAAAATAATTGAGCGGAGAAGTCGCACTGAAAATCAGGCGCCAGCTGGTAAAGGTGTTATCGTCGAACCCGCGGAAATAGTATTGCGCGAGAGGAATTGCAATGCCGATCAGGCATATCATTCCGGGAATGACGTATCGATGCCGTTCATATCTGTGTTGTATGCGCATGGTTCTGTACGGTAATACAGTCTGAAAGAAAATGCAAGAGAAAGAGAATGGAGTCGGTCGCAGAAAAAAGACAGAAAAATATTTGTCTTGTGTTGCATGATGAAAATTTTACGATCGACGATCAAACTCAGTGTTTGACTGGCAGCAGCGTTAAAAAATGAGAAAGGCATAACTGAATTTTGCAGTTACCTGTAAGAACCATCGCTTTCATATTCCCTTTTTGTGCTTCAGAACTCGTAGAAGACACGAAAATCGTAGTTGAGTTATGAAACTACGCAACAAACGAAAAAAACATGGAGATTTGTGTGTCTGTTCAAAAAAATGAAAAAATATGCGCAGAACTGTTAAAACTTCAATTTTAGAAGCTTAGATGCACAGAACTTCACGTTGACATTGATGAATCCATTTATATAATGCAACATATATCAACCTTGGATTGCCTTAACGCAATAACATGTGGAGTTTACCCGCGCATCGGGAAGTTTTAAAGCTCTTTCAGGAGAATAAAAAAAATACGGAACCATGATAAATCAATCATCCCTCTGTGGGGGGGCCTTAAGGAGGAGAGAGAATACATGAAGTGTTTCGTAAAAGTATGGATGCTAGGTGTGCTGATTGGTGGGTTTCTCTTGATTGGCTCGTGGGGCCAAAATGCCATGGCCTATACCGTGGCCGAGTTCGGCAACAACGGATTTTTGGACATTGATTATCAGGTGCAGGCCCGCGAAGCGCAGAGCAGCATCGATGCAAACGGAAATAAAAATACGACGAACAATTTTTATCTTCAGAGAGATCGCCTCAGCTTTCTCGGGATGGCAAATGAGACCTACGGATACGCGCTGCAGCTGGAGTATGTCGGCGGGCGAAAGATCGGGGATACGTTTGTGACTGATAAAGCGAGCGACTATGCGCTCACAGCGCTCGACTATTACCTGACCGCTGACTATACAGATGCATTCAGAATTCGCGTGGGAAGAACAAAAACACAGCTGACTCGTGAAGTGAACGATGGCTGCTTCGATCCGCTTTCGATAGACCGTTCGCCCTTTATTCTCGGGCCCTTCGGCAACGGCGACAAGACGACCCGTGACACCGGTGTCGTGATCTGGGGCAATCTCCTCAATAATGTCTTCCAATATCGCGCAGCCGTGATGACCGGCAACAACTATGGCGATCAAAAGCCGGATAACTCGGGCTACCGCTACACCGGCAGGGTGCACGTTTCGCTGCTCGATCCTGAATCAGGGCTTGGGTACAAGGGGTCCTACCTCGGCAAGAAAAAAGTGCTCACCTTCGGCGTGGGCTACGAAATGGAGCCCAACGCTGTCTACTCAACCTACAATGTGGCTACTAGCACCGGAACGGGCGCGGAAAACTATTCAGCCTATACCTATGATGGATTTTTCGAATATCCGACGGAGGTAGGAACGTTTACTCTCTCCGGCGCCTATCTGAAACAGGACTTCAACGGAGCAGGAACGCGCGGAGTCCCCGGAGCAGCGGAGGTCTACGGAGAAAAGAACGGCGACTACTGGAAGGCTGCCTACATGCTCGGAAAATTTCAGGTGTACGGACGCATGGAAAAGTGGGCCTTTGCGAGCCTGAACGGCGTAGTTGATCAGCACATAGACTGGAACGCGGAAGGGCTCAACTACTATATTAAAGGACAGGATCTGAGGCTTACCCTTGAAACGGAACAGATAGCCTTTAACAAGAAGCCGTCCACGGATTTCAATACGACAATACTTCAGTTCCAGGCAAGATTTTAACTCATAACGATTGAGAGGGTTGCAAAATGAAGATAAATAAAGACAAAAAATTATTAGGCGCTATTCTTGGATTTTCGGCAATCGTGGTTATCCTGGTTCTCGTTCACGGGTGCGGGATTTCGTCGTATGAAGGGAAGAAACTAACGTCTGTTTCGATAGATCCTGTCAAGAACACAGCGGTAGCAGGGACCGTTACGATAGCGGCGCAGACGGTGCAGCAGTTTAAAGCAACCGGGCATTACTCCGATTCGACGACGACCGACCTCTCGCAATCGGTGACCTGGAATACGTCGGATGCATCCGTCGCTACCGTATCCGCTACCGGACTCGCCACAGCAGTTGCGTCATCAGGAACATGTACAATCACTGCAACCGGCCAGGGAATGGCCGGAACTACGCAGCTGGCTATAAAGAGCTTGCCTCTTCAGACGATAACAGTAACGCCGGGCGCGGCGAGCACGAACATTGGGATGACGGTGCAGTTTAACGCTTCAGGCCTTTTCAGCGACGGAACCGAGACGATAGCAAGCCAGGATATCACGACCCTCGTTTCGTGGAGTTCCACGACAGCCTCGGTCGCTACCGTTGACCTGCATTCAGGCGTGGCGACAGGCGTGGCTGCGGGCACAACAAGTATCTCGGCGCACATGGGTCTGGTAACGTCAACAACCCCCGCCACTCTTACGGTATCGAATCTTGCGCTTGATTCGATCGCTGTAACTGGCGGCGCCATTCACGT
>JAJYKN010000267.1 GCA_021788515.1 Nitrospirota bacterium
CAGGACGGTTTTCTGCGGCTTTTCTCTTTTGCAAAAAAGAACCGGCCAAAGCTTTCGCAAAATTCTGTTCGTATCCTGCACAATGAAGCAAACTATCTCCAGACCGTTGAGCCGGTGATGAACTTTTTGCACTACCAAGACAACACGCTTGCCCAGCTTTTGTGTCATGACGCTTTCCTGCCCAGGGCTTCACGCTTCGATCAAATGCCGGACCTGGAATGGGCGTTCGGGAGCGCGGGAGTGAGCGACAAGGCCCGGTTTTTAGCCACGCTGTACATCGAGGACATCGGCGACCTGATCAAAGACGCCGTAACTCCCTATTTCGGCTTCAGCCGTTATGCCGAAAAGCTCGGCATGGCAGCCCATTCTTTTTCTTCGCTCGACCAGGCGCTGCGCGGGCCTGAAAACATCGTTGAAGCCCGGTTGCTTGATTTGCTCGCGAGCCATATCGAACGGTATCGTCCGCAGGCAGTGGGACTGACTATTCCCTTTCCCGGAAATCTGTATTCAGGCTTAAAATGCGGTCACTCTATCAAGAAGAATTACCCGGATGTAAAGATCATTTTAGGCGGCGGATTTGTGAATACCGAACTCCGCGAGCTTTCAGACCCCGCGGTATTCAACTACGTTGATTTCATCACCCTGGACGACGGTGAACGCCCTTTCCTGAGCATATTAGCATATCTTTGCGGAGAAAAAAACCTCAAAAATCTCGTTAGAACATACGTGAGAATTGAAGACGCCGTACACTTTATAAACGACGCGCAGGAAGAGGATTTTTCCCATACCGGGACCGGGTGCCCGGACTATTCGGACCTCCCCCTGGACAGATACCTTTCTCTCATCGACCTGGCCAACCCCATGCACCGCCTGTGGTCAGACGGCCGCTGGAACAAGCTTACCATTGCTCACGGCTGCTACTGGCATAAATGTTCCTTTTGCGATACGTCCCTGGATTATATAAACCGCTTCGATGGCGCGCCCCCCGCGGTGCTGGTCGACAGGATCGAACACATGATCAGCCAGACGGGCCAGACCGGTTTTCATTTCGTTGACGAGGCGGCGCCGCCAAAGGCTTTGAAAGACCTGGCCCTGGAGCTGCTGCGCAGGAAGATCAAAATTTCCTGGTGGGCGAACGTCCGCTTCGAAACGGCTTTTACCGGGGACCTCTGCCGGCTTTTGGCCGCCTCGGGCTGCATTGCCGCTACCGGAGGACTGGAAGCTGCCTCGGACAGGCTTTTGAAGTTGATGAACAAAGGCGTGACCATACGCCAGGCAGCCCGCGCCTGCCGCAATTTTAGCAAGGCGGGGATACTGGTGCACGCCTACCTGATGTATGGCTTCCCGACGGAGACCGGGCAGGAAACCGTCGATGCCCTGGAGCTCGTACGCCAGTTTTTTGATCAGGGGCTTGTCCAATCCGCGTTCTGGCATTTGTTTACCGCTACTGTTCACAGCGACGTAGGAAAAGATCCGGGAAAATATCAGTGCCGCATACTTGATCTTCCCGCAGGCGGGTTCGCCAGGAATGACCTCGTGCACGAAGACCTCACTGGTTGCGACCATCCGGCCTTTGCACAGGGACTGAATAAGGCCGTGTACAACTTCATGCATGGCATTGGTACGGATTTCCCCATTCACGAGTGGTTCGACAAGCCCGTTCCCGCGGTTTCGATAAAGAGAAATTATGTCCTGCATGCGATCAATGAGAAGCCCGTGTTTGACGGGGAGCTATTATTGTCCAGGGTCCTCTGGCTGGAGAATTTGCCGGAGTACGCGCGCGACGAGTCGGTGAATAAAGGCAAGCCAGGGCAGAAAGCCAGGTTGGTTTTTTATACAAAAACGGAAACGTTCAGCTTATCAGTAACACCTGAACTGGGGGAGTGGCTGCACGGCATGTTTAATAAATTTTCTGTTCAGAATCTCGAATTACTGACCCTTGACCAGTTAAAGCAGAATTACGAAAAGCGGTTTTCTTCGGCCTTTGATTTTTTTCTAAAATCGAAAGAATGGAAAACATTGCGGGGAAAAGGGTTATTGCTGGTCTAAGACATCCTTATGACAGGACAACCTTGTCCCAGCGCAGCGCCTCCAAAAGAGCGCCGAAAGCATGGTCCATCGGGGCTTGAATGCGAAGCTTGAGCCCCGAGCCGGGATGAATAAATTCGAGCTCACGTGCGTGCAGCAGTAAGCGGCTGCACTTGAAATGCGTGCGGAAAAAGTCATTGTGCTTTCCATCCCCGTAGGTTGTGTCGTTCACAACAGGGTGGAAGATGTGCTTCATGTGCCGTCGTATCTGGTGAGTGCGGCCGGTCAAAGGGGTTGCTTGAACAAGGGAATAGCGGGCTGTTTCGTACGGCCCCACCGGGTGAAGCAGTTCAACAGTGGCCAATCTCCGGTATTCAGTTATTGCTTCTTGCGCAGGCTTGTCCTTATCCGCTCTTTGATCAGTCATCTTGTTCCGTTCTTTTATTGGATGATCGATTCGCTCTTCTTCCCTGGTGTAACCCCGGACAACTGCAAGATAGGTTTTAATGACTTTTTTGTCGGTAAAGGATTGGGTCATGCGCCGGGCAATCTCCTTGTCCAGCGCGAACGCCAATACACCTGAGGTCGATTTGTCGAGCCTATGAAAGGGATAGACCCATTGCCCAAGCTGGTCCCGGACGATCTTCACGGCATTTTCATTTTCATGACAATCAATAGCGCTCCGGTGGACCAGAAGGCCCGAGGGTTTATTGACCACGACCAGGTGTTCGTCCTGATACAGTATGGGTATCGATCTCATGCGGAAATGTCCTGCACCTGCTTAGCAGAGGAAGAAACGGGCTTTTTAAGGAAGAAAACGATGTCGCTGTCAATGAACGTCAGGTCCGCGTTCCACTTCGCTGCAAGCCAGGCAAGAGTTGCTTTCGAAAAAAAACAGACATGGGTAAGATCGTTTTTATAATGCCATTCTGAAAATCCCTTCTGCTCATCAACCAGCCTTGTCATGATCCCCAGTCTTCCGCCCTGTTTTAAACAAGCCCACAAGCGTTCCATTTCTTTTTTCGGCTCACGCAGATGCTCCACAACCTCGGTGGCGGTTATGAAGTCGTACTTGCTTTCCAACGCAGCAAGCCTTGGTTCATAAAAATAGTCAAAGATAGTCATGGAATGTCCCGCTTCTTCGAACATCCGGGAAAGCACTGGTTCAGGACCTGAGCCGAAATCCAGGCCGCGGCTTCCTGGAGCCAAACACTGGTTCAGGGGTGTAAACAAGCGGCCCAAAAAACGGCAATAGCCAGGATCAAGAGGAGAGTTCTGGTGTAAATCGTATCTCTTCTTTTCGTCTTCCGTGGATAAAAACTGTGAGGGAGGAACGAACACCAGGTTGCACAGGTGACACTGCAAATACGTCCTGCGCTTGTCCTGGAAAAAATCGCGTACTTCTTCTGAGCCGCACAAAGGGCAGGTTGTATTTTCGATAATCGCTCCCATGAATAACCGCACCTAAAAGCAAATGTCGGACGCAGATGAACGCGGATATTCGCTGATAAAACAAAGCATGGGCGGAAAGCGGCTTCTTCACCACGATGAGTCTTTTTTCAGCATCAGAAGATTTTTTCTATCTTTCTTTATCCGCGTTCATCCGATCTTATCGTTCGACTGAGCTCACGACGAAGTCTGCGTCTCAAAATGCTCTTTTTAGGTTTATTGATGAGCCAGCTCCGCAATATCCCGCACCTCAAGGACCTGCTGGTCAGGCCCTTTATTCACGCTGTTGAT
>JAJYKN010000268.1 GCA_021788515.1 Nitrospirota bacterium
AATGAAGAGCGATTCGAAGGGATTCAAGGACGGGGAGTTCTTTGAAAGCCTCATCGCCTGCCGTCTCCAGCGTCACATGCAGGCCCTGGGCGCCTACGGTTTTCTTTCCCACGAAAAGGGGAAGCGCTATTTTCTCAAGCATGTACCCGAAGCGCTCCGCTTGCTCAAAGAAGAGACCGCGTCCGTCAAGAACGAATATCCGGAAGTGTACCAGCTGGTGGACACGCTGACGCCTTAAGGCTACAACCCGCCCTTTGCCTTCAGCGCCTTCTCAACTGCAGCGATCTGTTCGTTAAAGAGCCTGCACTCCTCCTCATACTCAGCGGCCATATTCTGCGCTTTCTCCGCACCAATATGCACCGAGGTCTTCCCGAACGTAAAGGCGTGCATGTCCTCCACATCGCACAGGTTGTCCTTCAGCCGTTTGAGCTCCGCCTTTAGTTCGTCGATGGTCATGTCTTCGATTTTTCCTGCCATAAATTCCAGCTCCTCAGGGGTTCTTTAGTGCGGAGAAAGCTGTCCTCTCTCCATAAAAAAGAATTTACTTTAAACGTTCAAGATAGTCAAGCGCCTCGGCCCGGGTCGTGAGCATGCCCCCTGCCTGGCGCTCTTTGATCTCTTCCAATATTTCACGGAACCGCGGCCCCGGCTGCAGCCCCAGCCTGATCAGGTCATCGCCGGACACGAGCGGCGTTGCCTCGACTTTCAAGAATTTCGAGTAGTAATAATCGAGCACAACGGCCATCGGCTTTTCCGTGTCCGTGAATTTTTCTTTCGGCATGATCTCGCAGGTTGCGCGCGCGTCAGCCTGCGCGAGGACAAGGCTCTCGGGCAGGGCGTCGCCGAGATCGCGGCAATACCGGTACAGGGCGTTTCTGCTTGGCCCGCCGGGAGTAGAGAGATTAAAGAGCCGCATATGCTGTTGAATGACCCTGGCAACTGTTTTTTCCGTGTCCCGCGACAATCTGAACCGGCGGCAGACGAAGGCGGCTTTTTCCGCGCCCACGTTATCGTGACCATGAAACCGGATGCGTCCGTCGGCATCGGTAAACGTGTCCGGCTTCGCCATGTCATGCAGCAGGCAGGCAAAACGAAGCGCTGCCGTGCGGGGCACCAGGTGCTCGATATTCTCTTTCAGATGCGCCAGGACTGCGGCGCTATGCACCGGGGATAGGGTTTGCAAATCATCAAGCACACTGTCCACATTTCCGGCAGTCTTGATGACGTGGGTCAGAACGTCATGGACATGGTACCTGCCGGGAGCAAACCCGCGGAGCGGCTCCAGTTCGGGTAGCATCCGGGACAGCAGCCCTAATGAGTCCAGGAGAAGAAGATGCTTTTGGGCATTCCTCTCAGCCAGAATAAGGAAGAACTCGTCCCGCACACGCTCAGGAGAGGGCTTGAGAATAAGCTGCGACCGTTGACGGATCTGTTCCGCAGTCCGCGTCTCGATCGAAAATCCGAGGGTTGCCGCGAATCGAACGGCACGCAGAAGCCTGAGCGGGTCTTCATCGAGAGCTTCCGGTTTCACGACACGGACCAGCCTTTTCTCGGCATCGTCGCGTCCGTGAAAAAGATCGATTACGCCCCCGAGATTTTTTTCCGCAATAAACTCCCGCAGACCGCACGCCATGGCATTGATCGTGAAATCACGGCGACTCAGGTCCGCCGGCAGATCGGGGCCTTCGAAGTTCGTAAAATCGAACTGAAAAACATCGCCCTTTGCCTGCTTTATCACGCGGACAATTTTGCGCTCCTCATCAAGAAAGAAAAAGCTTCCGCTGATCCTGTCGGCGAATGTACGAGCGACCGTCTCGGCATCGTGCGGCAAAAGGAGGTCGATGTCGCGGATATTTTGATGACCGAGCAAGAGATCGCGCACGGAACCGCCGACGAGGTAAATGGTTTGCGGAGTCAGCGTAAGCAGTTGCGAAAGGTATTTAACTGCAAAGGAATTCATGGCTGGTTCTCATTATACCTGATTTCTGCAATTCCTTCGAGATCGAATATCCCCAGCCGGGCAAGCCGGGACCGGCACAATGAAACCGCGAAGGTGCTGCAGTCTAAAAATAAATCGGCCATTGAGAACATCGCGGAAGGAGAGCTAAGAATTCTGAAAAGTTAAGGGAATGCTGATTTTTGGTTGATTTCGGCGCATTCGCGTTTCCAGACCAGAAAACTCTGCCTCGACCTCGGAAATAGATCAATGCCGGGATCGTCGGACAAGGAATGCCGCAGACTGGACGGAAATAACGCAGCGTTGATTCTATTCAACTCGGTAGATAATCGTGATAACTTCAGCGCTTCGGAAGCTTCCGGGCTATCAGATTTCTTTTTAATATATCCATAGTATGGAGTTGACTTTCATGAGGCCTATTCGCCGGTGATCTCTTTGATCTTCGCCAGCCGTTTCCGCCGTTCTTCCCGGGAAACATACCAGTCCTGGATCAGCGTCTCGATCAGCCCGATCAGGAGTTCCGCCTCTCCGGGGTCAGTATCAAGAATTTCTGCGCCGATATTCTCCATCCTCGTGCCGATGGTCCCGCTCTTTCTGATCGACTCGATGGCTTCCCAGGTGAGCGGGTCCACCGTGCCCTTGATTTGCCGGAATTCGTCGCTGAGGCTTCCCGGTTGCACTTCCCAGAAATCCCGCAGCATTTCCGAAAGACACCGTCTGGCCAAGGCCGCCGCAACCTTTTGACTGAACTCAATTGCGAAGCAGGCTTCCTGGTAGTTTTCAAGGACGGCAGGAGGAAGCTCTGCCGGAAAGGCGCGCGCGCGCGAAGGAGGAATGAGTCCCCACGTCTTGAGTAGCTTTCCCGTATAGGACCGGTTTCCGGAGGTTTCGAGACCGTGGAGGGAGACGCTGAGAGAGAACTTTCGGCATTGAGTATCGGGGCAGACGACGAACTTTATTACAAGCCGGCGCGGACCGTCGGCGTTATCGATGGTAAGGTCTGCAAAGGATATCTGCCGGCCCTCGTCAATGACGGTTTGGTCCCTGTTGCAGAAAGGGCAGTGCCAGAGATATTCGCTCATGTTTGCCTCCTCAGGGCGCTGCCAACGCTAGGCGAGCAGTTCCCGCAACTGTTGCTCGTCCCATTCCTTCGTGATCGCCACTTCACCGATCTTCTTCGGCAGCACGAACTTCACCTTGCCGCCTTCCGCCTTTTTATCGATCTGCATGGTGGCCATGAGTTCCGCAGGAGACGGCTTGCGACTGAGGGCGGAAAGGTCAGTCGGCAGTCCGTAGGATTGGATCAGCTTCTCGACGCGGTCGGGCACCGATTGATCGCACAAACCTGTTTTGGAGGCAAGGCGCGAGGCGTAGACCATGCCGATGGCTACTGCATAGCCGTGGCGCATGGTGTAGTTTTCCGCAGTCTCGATCGCATGGCCCACGGTATGGCCGAAGTTCAGGATGGCGCGAAGTCCTCCCTCCCGCTCATCGGCGCTCACCACGTCTGCCTTGATCTCGCAGGAGCGGCTGATGACGTAGCCCAGCGCATCGGGATCGAGGGAGAGGATTTTCTCTTGGTTCGTGCCGAGGTACTCGAAGAACGAGCTGTCCCGGATCACGCCGTACTTGATCACCTCTGCCATGCCGGAGAGCAGCTCCTCTTTCGGAAGCGTCCTGAGCACGTCCAGGTCCATCAGGACTTTCTTCGGCTGATAGAACGCGCCGATCATGTTTTTGCCCATGGGATGGTTCACACCGGTCTTGCCCCCACGCTGCTGTCCACCATGGCAAGGAGC
>JAJYKN010000269.1 GCA_021788515.1 Nitrospirota bacterium
TTTTCCACGGCGCAGGGTCCGGCCATGACCGCTATTCTCTTGCCGCCGATCTGCTGATTGCCCACGTTGATGATCGTCTTCTCTTTTCTAAACTCCCAGCTCGCGAGCTTGAAAGGCTTTAGGATCGGGAGCACTTTCTCGACGCCCGGTATGGCTTCGAGCGGCAGGCTCTGCAGAATGGCCTCGTCGCCGATGGCACCGATGATCGTCCGCTCCGTGCCCTTGGAAACATGGGCCTGCAAGCCGTGGTCCTTGATCTTTTTGATGATATGGTTGATCTGCTCTTCCGTAGCGTCAGGTCTTACAACAATGATCATGGGGATCCTTTCCAAAATGCTGCATTGGGCATATTAACGCTTTGCCCTCTGCCCTCTGCTCTATGCCTTTATAACCTTCTCCAGCTCTGCCACGAACCGCGCATTCTCCTCCGGAAGCCCGATCGTGACCCGAAGCCGCTTTGCGCCCATGGGTCTGATGATCACGCCTGTTTTGAGGAGTGCGTTGTATAACTCCCTGGCGTCCCGCGGACTCTCGAAGAGGATGAAATTCGTTTCCGTGGGAACATAGGACACGCCGAGCCGCTGAAAAGAGTGATACAGGAACTGCTTTCCTTCATTATTGACAGCTACGGACTTTTCCACGTGTTTCCGGTCGGACAGAGCTGCCAGGGCGCCGATCTGGCCGAGCGAATTGGTATTAAAGGGCTGCCGCACCTTGTTCAACAGCTCGGCGATCTCCGCAGTCGTGATGCCGTAGCCGATCCGGAGTCCTGCAAGGCCGTAGATCTTGGAAAAGGTCCGGAGCGCGATCACGTTTTTGTTTTCCTTCAGATAGTCCAGGGAATCCGGATAGTCGGCATGGGTCGCATACTCGAAGTAGGCTTCATCCACGGCCACGATCACGTGATCGGGGACCCGGGACATGAACCGGTCCATCTCGATTGTTGTATTTATCGTGCCCGTCGGGTTATTCGGGTTGGCAATGAACACGATCTTCGTTTTCGGCGTGATCCGCTCAGCCATGGCGTCGAGATCATGTTTCATGTCTTTGCACGGGACAACGACGTTCACGCCGGAAGCCGCCTGCGTGATCATCTTGTACACGACAAAAGAAGGGTCCGCGGAAACGACCTCGTCTCCGGGCTGAACAAAAGTGCGAACGAGAAGCTCGATCAGTTCGTTCGAGCCGTTGCCCAGAACGACCTGCGAAATGTCCACGCCGTACTTCTTGGCAAGGGCCTGGGAAAGATAAAAACCGCTGCCGTCGGGATAACGGTTCAGACCTTCGATTGCTTTCTTGACCGCCGTCATCGCCTTCGGCGACGGGCCGAGCGGGTTCTCGTTCGAGGCGAGCTTGATGCTCCCGCTGATCCCCAGTTCCCGCTCAAGCTCTTCGATCGGCTTTCCCGGGACATAGGGAGTGATGTTCTTGATATTGTCCGAAACCGTGATCATAATAAGTACCTCACACTGGGATATGCCAAGGGCAGAGGGCAGAGTGCAACGGGGTAAAACTAAACCACATGCTCTTTGCACATTGCGCTCTGCTCCATGCCTGGCCGGAGTCTCTTCACGGCCGTCACCCGCTTCTCGGATAGGACCCGAGCACCTTCAGAAACATGCAGTCCTGCCGCAGGCGCTCGATCGCCGCAGCCACTTTTTCATCCTCGATGTGGCCTTCCATGTCGAGGAAGAAAACGTAATCCCACACCTTTCTGCCCGAGGGACGCGCATCGAGACGGTTCAAATTGATGCCTGCCTCGGCAAAGGGCGCGAGCATGGTATAGAGCGCGCCGACCTTGTCCTTGATCGAGAACATGATCGAGGTCTTATCGCGGCCCGTCTTGCCTGGAGACTTCGGGGCGATGACGAGAAACCGGGTGATATTGCTGGTGTTGTCCTCGATTTTTTTCCCGGTGATCTGCAGGCCGTACAACACGGCCGCCATCTCGCTCGCAATGGCCCCGGCCGTGGGATCATCGGCCGCCATTTCAGCGGCCCGGGCCGTGGACGGCGCATCCAGGACCGGCACACCGGGCAGGTTTTTCTCAAGCCATTGCCTGCACTGAGCGGCAGCAGGCGGGATCGTGTAGATTTTTTTGATGTCCTCGAGTTTCCCCGACTTGCTCAAGAGGTGCTGCGACACTTCGAGGATGATTTCCGCGGAGATCTTGAGGTCCGAATCGATGAACATGTCATGGCTGTAGATCACCGCACCGGAGGTGGAGTTCTCGATGGGCACCACGCCGTAGTCGGCCCGGCCGCGTTCCACTTCGGTGAACACGTCTTTGATGCTCTCGACCGGCACGTACTGGGCGGCAAGGCCGAACTGCTGCATGCCCGCCATGTGCGTAAACGTTGCCTGCGGCCCGAGATAGGCGACCTTGAGCGGACGTTCAAGCGACAGCGAGGAAGAGAGGATCTCGCGGTACACGGCCCGCAGGGTGTTTTGGGGAAAAGGACCCTTGTTCCGCGCAGCCAGGCGCTCAAGGATTTCCCGCTCCCGGGACGGCGCGTGGAAATCGAGCTTCTCGGTTTTCTTGAGGTTCCCGACCTCGATGACGATCTTGGCGCGCTCGTTCAGCAAGTCGATGAGCTGATCGTCGATCTCGTCGATTTTCTTTCGCAAATCGGTTAATTTGTTTTTCGGCATGTCAGCGGAAACCTGTCTTGAGGGGATTTGCGAATTATAGTTTATTTTTTGAGCAGTTGCAAGGACTTTTTGGGCGGCGTTTGAGAGAAGAAAAGTGAAGGAACCGATGAATGGCCGGGCACACAGTGAAATTTTCACCGGAGAATCAATCGCAAACTTTATTTATAACGCCGATCGGCAACAAAGCCCGGGTCATCGTTTTCTCTTACATCGTGACGCCGTCCGGTGGACTTCAATCATCCGGGATGGTAATATGCGGCATGAACGAAGCTCTTCTTAACGACGTCAAATTCAACTGCGACGTTTCCGATGCCCAGTTCTGGGGATATTATTCCGTCTGCGGCCTCTTGATGCGATACCGGGATTTGTACCGGTCGGAACAGGGGCTCAAGCCGTGGGCGGACATCCGGCGCGATGAGATCGGCGCATGGATCGAAAAGAAGGAAGGGCGCTGGCCGGAGCTGGAGCAGCAAACGTTTCGGGACCTGATTGTCAACGGGAAGAAATACTATCCCTTCGCTGTTGCCGAAATCAACGAGGCGCTGCGAGCCGACGGGCTCGTCTACGGCGCGGGCTACGGCATGTACATGAAGCCTTCTTTTTTTCTAGCGGGGCTGCGGTCCTTGCGCGAGTTCTCCGGCCTCACCGTCTACACTTCGGGACAAGAACTGGTGCGTGACCTGTTCACGGCCCCGGGCATGCTGCAGGAGCAAAGCATCTTTCTTCGCCTCGAACCGCTCATGATGCTTCTTCTGTACAAACACTCGGAGCTGAATATCCGTCGCGTCACGTCCCTTGAGGACGCCTTTGCGCACTACGGATTCCAGCCGCGCCGGCTTGTCGATGATACGTTTTACAAACGGCTGGAAAATATGGCCGAACGCTACGCCGAAGTGCTGCTCTCCCACGAAATCGCCGAAGCAATGGAAGAAACGCAGGAATGGAAGAACATCCTCGCCCTGGCCGGAGACCGGCAGGTGGAGCATTACCTTCGCGCTCTCAAGGACCTCCTTGCCGATACATCCGACCAGGGTCCGTACAAAAAGATCATCGACACCCGGGACCACGGCGCCCTCGCCCTCTCGCTTGCTCTGAGGGAGGG